>JBFJJW010000001.1:0-59860 GCA_041612095.1 Solimonas sp.
CTTCTCGAAGCGCCCGCCCTTCTTGAACAAGGGCTCCATGCGGTCGAGTAGTGAACGGAGTGCTGACATGCGTCTATTCAGTCCTTGCCTGCGAATTCAGTGGTGCCGCCATACCGCATAAAACCGGTGACACCGTGTTAGCCGCCACAGCCGCGCCTTCAGGGCACGCGGCCGCAGCCGCGATTTAGCCTTCCTGCTCGATCTGCTCCAGATTGGCGCGCAGGATCGGGCCATAGTCATGCTTGCCCACGCAGACGAAGGAGCACAGCGACAGATCCTCCTCGTCGAGTTCCAGCGCCCCTAGCGCCTGGGCGCTGTCGGTATCGCGCACCAGCAGCGCTCGCAGCAACTGGCTGGGCAGCACATCCAGCGGCATCACCTTTTCGTAGTTGCCGATCGGCACCATGGCGCGCGGACTGCCATTGGTCGAGGTATCGAGCGCGAACCGGCGCGAAGCCTTGGCCAGCGCAGAGAAAAATACCCGGATCGCCGAGACGCGTTCCCCGGCCGGATTGATCCAGCCCAGAAAGCGGCGCTCGCGCCCTTCCGGCAATACCGCAATCTGGTAGTGATAGCGGCCGACGTAGTCGCCCCAGCCACGTGCCTCGCGACCCGCCAGCACCGATCCCGACAGGGGGCGCGACTCACCCGGCTTCAGGTCCGGCAGGATCAGCTCGCTGATCCGCGCGCCGACGCGGGTCCGCAGCAGCCGCGGGCGCTGCACCTGCGGACCGCCCAATGCCAGGACGCGGGTATTGTCCAGGCGACCCGTAGCAAACAGCTTGCCGATCGCGGCCACATCCTGAGGGTGAATATGCCAGTTGCTGCGCGTCGCTCCGACCGGCTTCAGATAATGCATGTGGGTGCCGACCAGCCCGGCCGGATGCGGCCCCTCGAACTCGGCCAACCGGACCTGGGGCAAATCCGGCAGCGGCGGCACCTGCCCCGGCGCGCAGCAGACGAACACCTCACCCTCGGTCAGGCGCGACAACAGGGTAATGCCGTTACGGAAGTGCTCTTCCTGTCCGGCCAGCGCCACCCGGGAATCCGCCGCCAGCGGCCGGGTATCGATCACCGGCACGAAGATCGCAGCCGGACGCAGATCCAGGCGTGGAACCCGCGAATAGGGGCGCGTCCGCAGCGCCGTCCACAGGCCGGAGAGGCGCAGGTTCTCGCGCACCTCCTCATGGCTCAGTCCTGAAAACTCGTTCACCGGCCAGGACTTGAACGTCAGTTCGGCATCGCCCTCGATCTTGATCACCACGGACTGCAGCACGCGGCGCGCGCCGCGGTTGATGGCAACCACCGTGCCGGCCGCCGGGGCGGTGTGCAGCACACCGGGGCGACGCTTGTCCTCGAACAGAGGCTCGCCCATCTTCACCGTCGCGCCTTCCTCGACGTGCATCGTCGGCTTGAGGTCGACATAGTCGGCACCGACGACGCCTACGTGGCTGACGGCCGGGGCATCCTCAATACGCTGCTCGGGTTCGCCCAGGATCGGCAGATCCAGGCCCTTGCGGAGCTTGAAACGGGTCGGCTGCACGGAATCTTTACCTGGCTGTGGCTGGGAACGGGGCGCGCAGTTTACCAATTTGAACACCGCAGGCCCAAGACCTGGCCGGGATCGCTACTGCAGGCTTGCGTGTCCAACCAGCCAGATGAAGGGTTGCGGGTAGATTCCGATCAGCAGCATCAGCGCCATCAACCCCCAGACCATGGCGCCACCGATCTGCTGCGCCCAATCGCGCGGGGCCTCGAAACGGCGACGCTTGGGCGCCAGCATGAACAGGGCAATCAGCAGCCGCAGGTAGTAGTACAGGCCGATGGCGCTACCCAGAACCACGGCACCGACCAGCAGCCAGGCCCGCGCGTCCATGCCCGCTGCAATGATGTAGAACTTGCCGATGAACCCGGCAGTCAGCGGGATCCCGGCCAGCGACAGCAGCATCGCGGTCAGTATCGAGGTCAGATAGGGACGGCGCCAGAACAGGCCCCGATAGTCGTAGAGCACGTCGGCATCGCGATCCTGCATCGGACTGGACACCAGCGTCACCACGCCGAACGCACCCAGGGTCGTCACTACATAGGTCAGCAGATAAACGCCGACCGCCTCCACCGCCAGCTGCTCGGCGGCGATCAGGCCCACAAGGCAATAGCCAAAATGGGCGATCGACGAGTAGGCCAGCATGCGCTTGACGTTGTTCTGCCGCAGGGCCAGCACGTTGCCGACCAGGATCGACAGCACCGCCAGTGCCGAAAGCAGATCCATCAGCAGGGGCTGCTGGTCGCCACCCGCCTGCACGAAGTAGCGCAGCAGCACGGCGAATACGGCCGTCTTGGATGCGGTGGCAAGAAACCCCGTCACCGGCGCCGGAGCACCTTCATAGACATCCGGCGTCCATAGATGAAACGGTACCAGCGAGAGCTTGAAGGCCATGCCCACCAGAAACAGCACGCTGCCGGTCAGCAGATAGGCGCGGCCGAAGTCGGTGGTTGCCGCCAGCTGGTTGAATGGCGCCAGCCCGGCAAAGCTCAAGGTGCCGGTCTGCGCATAGATCAGCGCCATGCCGAACAGCAGGAATGCCGATGCGGTTGCCGACAGCACCAGGTACTTGAGCCCCGCCTCCAGCGAATGCCGGCTCTTGTGCGGATAGGCAATCATCGCGTACAGCGGGATGCTGAGCAGCTCGAGGCCGATGAACAGCGCCGCCAGATGCTGGCTGCAGGCCATCACCATCGCGCCCAGTGCGGCCAGCAACAGCAACAGGTACAACTCTTCCCTGTTGCCGTCGTAGCCCTCGAGATAGGCATGCGACAAGGTTGCAGTGGCCAGGGTCGTGACCAGAATCAGACCCATGTAGAACGCTGCATAGCCGTCCACGACCAGCAACGGCGTGATGAACACCCGCTCGGCCCCGAGCAGCGGCACGCAGGCCAGCAGCGCCAGATTGAGGCCTATCACCGCAACGCTCGCGTTGCCGCGGTGGTGGCGCTTGAAGGCGATCGCCAGCATCACCACCAGTATCGTCGCGCTAACCAGCAGGATCGGCAGCAGGCCGATCCAGTGTTCGCTCGCGAACTTCATGGCAGCACCTCAAGGCGCGGCGCCTCTGGGCTGTAAACAGCGTTCACGCCCTGCATCGCAGCAGCAGATGTATCGAGGATTGGCTGCGGGTACAGCCCCATCCACAGCAGCACCCCCATCAGCACCACCATCATCGACAGCTCGCGCTTGGACAAATCCTTGAGCTTCGGCGCGCCGTCTGCGGGGGCGCCGTGAAAGGCGCGCTGCACCAGAATCAGCGAGTACACCGCCCCCAGGACCAGACCCGTCGCGGCCAGGCAGGTCACCGCCGTCGCCACCTCAAAGCTGCCGAGCAGGATCAGGAACTCACCCACGAAGTTGCCGAGTCCCGGCAAGCCCAGCGCGGCGACCGTGAAGAACAGCGCAATCGGCGGCAGCAGGCGGAAACGCGCCCATAGCCCGCCCATGCGCGACATCTCCCGCGTATGCAGCCGTTCGTATATCTCACCGCAGAGAATGAACAGGGCACCTGCCGAGATGCCGTGCGCCAGCATCTGTATGACCACGCCCTGCAGCGCGATCTCCGTACCGGCATAGATGCCGATCAGCACAAAGCCCATGTGCGAGATCGATGAGTAGGCCACCAGGCGCTTGATGTCGTTCTGCGCAAAGCACATGAACGCGCCGTAGATAACGCCGATGACACCCAGCCACATGGCCACCGGCGCAAAGTCGGCCGAGGCGTTGGGGAACAGCGGCAGCGCGAACCGCAGCAGGCCATAGGCTGCGGTCTTCAGCAGGATGCCGGCCAGATCGACTGAACCTGCGGTCGGTGCCTGTGAGTGCGCATCCGGCAGCCAGCTATGCAGCGGCACCACCGGAATCTTGACCGCGAAGGCAATGAAGAAGCCCAGCATCAGCAGATACTCAGTCGCCGGCGGCAGCTGGGTGCCGAGCAAGGCCATGTAACTGAAGGTGATGACGCCGGTCTGCTGCTGATGGGCGAACACCAGGCCCAGTATCGCCAGCAGCATGATCAGCCCCGAGGCCTGGGTGAAGATGAAGAACTTGGTCGCCGCGTAGATGCGCCCCTTGCCACCCGGGGAGTTGTGACCCCACAGCGCGATCAGGAAGTACATCGGCACCAGCATCATTTCCCACAGGAAGAAGAACAGGAACAGATCCAGGGTCAGAAACACGCCGACCACGGCGCCGAGGTTCCACAGCAGGTTCAGATGGAAGAAGCCGATGTGACGGTCGATCTCGCGCCAGGAGCAGGCCACGGCCATGACGCCCAGCAGGTTGGTCAGCACCACCAGCAGCAGTGACAACCCATCCATGCCGAAATGCAGGCTGATGCCGAACCGCGGTATCCATTCGGCCTGATACTCCACCGCCCACTGCGGACTGGCGCTGCCGACTCCGGCCAGCGACCAGTCGCCGGTCGCCCACAGCCATAGCGACAACCCCAGCGCAAAGACCATCGAGGCCAGCGCAATCCAGCGCGGAAAGGCACGGCCGAAGGCGCGCTCGCCGACCCAGGCCAGCGTGCCGCCGATAAAGGGGATGAGTACCAGCCAGAGAAGAATCATAGGAACAGCACCGCGGCGATCATGACCACTGCGCCCGCCGCAGTAGCGCCAGCATAGAAGCGCAACTGGCCGTTCTGGCTGCGTGTCCAGTACGCGTTGACGCGCAGCAGGGCGGCGGGAATCAGGCCGATCATCTGATCCGCCGCATCATTGCGGTTGACGTGCACCAGCCACAGGTAGGGCCGCACAAAAAGACGGTCATACAACCAGTCCCAGCCGAAAGCGGCCGACCACCAGCGAAACAGCAGCTGGCCCGGTGCGCCACGCTTGAGCGCAGCCACCGCACCCCGGTGTCGCTGGAACAGCAGCCACGCCAGCGCAATGCCGGCAAACGACACCAGTACCGAGGTGAACTCGATGCGGTGCTTGGCTTGCGCCATGACGTCTGTGATGGGCGCCTGCGGCAATACCGCATCCAGCGGCAGATGGATGAACCCGCCCAGCAGGGCGGCCACCGCGAGTACCGCCAGCGGCAGCGAGTGATCCAGGCCGCGCGGCTGCTGCACGGCGTGGCCGTGTGCCTCGCCGAAGAACGCAATGAAGATCAGGCGGAAGCTGTAAAGCGCCGTCAGGAACGCGCCCACCAACCCCATCCAGTAAAACTCAGTGTGCCCGTAGGCCCAGGCCTGAAACAGGATCTCGTCCTTGGAGTAGAAGCCAGAGGTGCCGGGAAACGCGACCAGCCCCAGCGTGCCGATCAGGAACACCCAGAACGTGAACGGAATCTGCTCGCGCAAGCCGCCCATCCTGAAGATGTCCTGCTCGTGGTGGCAGGCCAGAATCACGCTGCCGGCGGCAAGAAACAGCAAGGCCTTGAAGAAGGCGTGCGTCATCAGATGAAACACGGCCGGCTGATAGGCGCCCGCGCCCAGCGCCAGGAACATGTAGCCGATCTGCGACATCGTCGAGTATGCGAGCACCTTCTTGATGTCTGTCTGGGTCAGCGCCGTGAATCCGGCCATCAGCAGGGTCAGGCCACCGATCCAGCCCACCGCAGCCAGTGCCAGCGGCGCCAGCTCGAACAGGACGTGCGTGCGCGCAATCAGATACACACCGGCGGTCACCATGGTCGCCGCGTGTATCAGGGCCGACACCGGCGTCGGGCCGGCCATCGCGTCCGGCAGCCAGGTCTGCAACGGCAGTTGTGCCGATTTGCCGACGGCGCCACCCAGCAATAACAGTGCTGCAATCGTGATCAGGGGATCGCCTTGCGCGAACCGCTGCGGTGCCAACTCCAACAAAGCCTGAATGTTCAGCGTGCCCAGGGCATGGAACAGCACGAACAGACCGATCGCCATGAACGTATCGCCAACACGCGTTACCACAAAGGCCTTGCGCGCCGCCGCACCGTTGGCCGGGTC
Source organism: Solimonas sp. (assembly GCA_041612095.1). GTDB lineage: Bacteria > Pseudomonadota > Gammaproteobacteria > Nevskiales > Nevskiaceae > Solimonas. The sequence continues at coordinate 5,979 of JBFJJW010000001.1, forward strand.
GCGATACCAGAACCCGATCAGCAGATAGGACGCGAGGCCCACACCCTCCCAGCCCAGGTACAGGAACAGCAGATTGTCGCCCAGCACCAGGAACAGCATCGCTGCAACGAACAGGTTCATGTAGGAGAAGAAGCGGCCGTAGCCCTCGTCGCCGCGCATGTACCACGACGCAAACAGATGGATGAAGAAGCCGACGCCGGTAATCACCGACATCATCAGCATCGAGAGCTGATCGAGACGCAACGCGAACTGCGGCGCAAAACCGCCGACATCCATCCACGTCCACAGCAGCTGGGTATGCGCTGCGCCGGCCGGCAGCTGGTAGAACTGCCAGCCCAGCAGCGCGGTCAAGGCCGCGGCCAAGCCGACACTGCCGACACCGATGCCGGCGGCCAGATTCTCCGAAACCCGATCGCGCGCCAGCGCCAGCGTCAGGAAACCCAGCAACGGCGCCAGAAACACCAGGAACAGGAGATCGAGCATCAGCGCAGCTCCCCGCATCCGGTCGCGGCCCTCACGGGCACCTGGGCGCTCATCCTGCGCCGCCTCATCCCTTCATCTCCGCCGCGGCATCCACGTCCAGCGTGCGGAAGCGACGGTGCAGTTGCAGCACGATCGCGAGGCCGACTGCAGCCTCGGAAGCGGCCAGGGTCAGAATCAGGATGAACATGATCTGGCCATCGGGTTGCCCCCACCGGCTGCCGGCCACAACGAAGGCCAGGGCGGCCGCGTTCATCATCACTTCCACCGACATCAGCATGAACAGGATGTTCCGGCGCACCATCACGCCGAGCAGCCCCAGCACGAACAGCACCGCAGCCAGCACCAGGCCGTGCGCCATCGGAATTCCGACCGCAGTGGCGGGCTCGATCATGGGCTGTCCTGCTTGCCGAGGTGGTAGGCGGCGACCAACGCCGCCAGCAGCAGCATCGAGGCCAGCTCAACGGCCAGCAGATAGGGGCCAAACAGCTCGATGCCCACGGCCTTGGCGCCCACCTCGTGCAGGCCGGCGGGGGCGTGCCCGCCGCTGAACAGCAGCTTCAGCAGCCCTGCCAGCAATAGTGCCGCCAATGCGGTCGGGCCGACCCAGACGCGCGGCTGCAACCAGCGCTGCTCCTGCTCTACCGTGGCGCGCCCGAGGTTCAGCATCATCACCACGAATACGAACAGCACCATGATCGCGCCGGCGTAGACGATCACTTCCAACGCACCGGCGAACGGCGCGCCGAGCAGAAAGAACACGGCAGCCACTGCCAGCAGCGACACCACCAGATTCAGCAAGGCGTGCACCGGATTGCGCCCGACCACGACCTGCAGAGTCGCAATGATGGCAATGGCGGCAGCGAGATAGAAGAAGAACGTCATCGTGCGCGCCTCAGGGCAGCAGGCTCTTGACGTCTATGGGCGCGGCCTCATGCGCGGCAGCACCCTTGGGCTTGCCGGCAATGGCCAGGCCCGCGACTCGATAGAAGTTGTAGTCCGGATATTTGCCGGTACCCGCGATCTGCAGGTCCTCCTTCTCGTACACGAGGTCCTGACGGCGGAACTCCGCCATCTCGAAGTCCGGCGTCAACTGAATCGCCGTGGTCGGGCACGCTTCCTCGCACAGGCCGCAGAAAATGCAGCGCGAGAAATTGATGCGGAAGAACTCCGGGTACCAGCGCCCGTCCGCTCGTTCCGCCTTCTGCAGTGAAATGCAGCCGACCGGACACGCGGCTGCGCACAGGTTGCAGGCCACGCAGCGTTCCTCGCCATCTGGGTCGCGCGTCAACACGATGCGACCTCTGTAGCGCGGCGGCAGATACGGCATCTGCTCCGGATAGGAAATGGTGTCGCGCTTGCGCCACGAGTGGGAAAAGATCATCCAGATGCTGCGCAACTGGGTGTAGATGCCGAACAGGATCGCTTTGATGGCGTGCATGCTTAGAGTCCCTGACTGTTGGCGACGACGACGGCACCGGTCACCAGCAGGTTCAGCAGTGCCAGCGGCAGGCAAACCTTCCAGGCGGCGCCCATCATCTGGTCGTAGCGCGGCCGGGGCAAGGACGCGCGCAGGAGAATGAAGCCGGACATGAAAACCATGCATTTGGCCGCAAACCAGACGAAGCCCAGTGCGGGCCAATGCTCGACAAAGGGGCCATCCCAGCCACCGAAGAACAGCGTCACCAGCAGCCCCGACACCATGACGATGCCGACATACTCGCCGACGAAGAACATGCCGAACTTCATCCCGGAATACTCGGTGTGATAACCCGATGCCAGTTCGGATTCAGCCTCCGGAAGATCGAAGGGCGTGCGGTGCGTTACCGCTACCGCAGCCAGGGCAAACACGCAGAACCCCAGGAACTGCGGACCCACGTTCCACCACCCGGCCTGCTGCGCCTCGACGATATCGCGCAGATTGAATGAGCCGGCCTGCATGACGATGCCCATCAGCGACAGGCCCATGAACACTTCATAGCTGATGGTCTGCGCGGTGGAGCGCAGCGCACCCAGCAAGGCGTACTTGCTGTTCGAGGCCCAGCCGCCCAGCATCACCGCATAGACGGCAAGGCCGGCCAGCGCGAAGAAGTACAGCACGCCGTACTCGAGATCCGAGACGCCCCAGGTCGGCGACAGCGGCACCACCGCGAACGAAAGCATCATCATGCTCATGGCAATGATCGGCGCCAGCCAGAACATCGCCTTGTCGGCAAAAGGCGGCGTCCAGTCTTCCTTGAAGAAGATCTTGATCATGTCGGCGATGACCTGCCCCAGGCCCAGGGGGCCGATGCGGTTGGGCCCGTGACGATCCTGCCACAGGCCCAGCAGACGGCGTTCCAGCCAGATCATCCATGCGGCCACTACCACCAGCCCCAGCAGAATGACCACCGCCTGTGCGCATTTCCACAGGATCGCGATCAGTTCGGGCGTCAGCCAAGCCAGCACGTCCTAGCCTCCCCCGACCGTAACGGCCGCGCCGTCCAGCAGGAACGGCAGGCCGGCGGCGCCCGCCGGTAGGCCGACGAAGCCCGCGGGCAGCGTGGCGCTGATGCGCGTGGGCAGCTCCAGCACCTGCCCGCCGGTCTCGATCCGGGCGCGGCCGTTGACGCCCAAGCGCGCGGCGTCAGCCGCGTTCAGCGTCACGCAGACTTCACCGGCGCGCTCGTGTATCGGCAGCGCCCGCTGCGACAGCTCCTCCGTACCGAAATGCTGGCGCAGCAGCAGCAGTCGCAGACCGGACACCCGCGCGGACGCCTTCGGCGGCGCGAAGTACGGCAGACCGCCACCAAGGGCCAGCAGCTGCACGCCGGCATCGCCGCCACGCAAATGGCCGCCGACCTCGTCCTGGAACTTGTTCCAGGCAGACGGTGAGTTCCATCCCGGGGACCAGGCATAGGGCGTCAGGGCCGCGGGACGATCCTGGGCGCCGACCCCGTTGTAGCCTTCCATCGAAAACGCTAGTGCCGTGTCCGCGTCCTGGGGCTGGCGCGGTTCGCTAACGGCCTGATTGGCGCGCATCGCGGTACGCCCGGAGTAACGGTGCGGTTCGCGGGCGACTTTCATGCCATTGATGCGGAAGCTGGCCAGAGGCGCTGCCGTGACCATCCCCGCCAGCGCAGGCAGCGCCGCGGCGCAGGCCGCCGTGACCTCGTCCAACGTGCTCCAGCTGCGCGCGCCCAGCCGGGCAATCCAGCGCCACGACTCGGTGATGCTGAGCGCAGCGTCGTAATACCGCGGCTCGAACACCTGAAAGTAGCGCTGCACGCGCCCTTCAAAATTGACGTAGCTGCCATCGCCTTCGAACGCGGTTGCGGCCGGCAGCACCAGATTGGCACGGGCGACGGTCGACGTGGCCTGGTGGTCAACGACCAGCACCCGCGCCTTGGCGAGGGCGGCATCGACCCGCGCCTGTGGCGCACGCCGGTACAGATCGTTCTCGAGCACGACCACTGTGTCCGCGGCACCGCTCTCGAGTTGCTCCAGAGCCTCATCCAGTGTGCCGGCGGCCATCATCGCCAGGCCGAGACTATTGGCCTCACCGACAACCAGCGACAGACGTGTCGCAGCGTTTCGCCGATGCAGTGCGATGGCGACGTTGGTCGCGGCCTCGATCACGGCGGCGGAGCCGCAGCCCGTGCCGGACACCACGACCGGATGCCGCGCAGCCATCAAGCCGTCGGCGATGCGCTGCGCCTGCTGTATCAAGGCCGCGTCCAGCCCATCGATCGCCGGCGCGTTGCCGTCGATGCAGTGCGCGACCGCATGCCCCAGACGCGCCAGCTCCAGCGGCGGCGCATGGCAGGTCTCACGCGCAATGTCATCCAGCCGCGTCGCCTCAACGCTGGCTATGAACACCGGATTGAGCTCACGCTGCACCAGATCGGCCAGCGCGATCACCTGCCACTCGGCCAGGTTCTTCTGCGCGCCCAGGTCGCGCGCCTTGCCGCGCGCAGTCTGGCGCAGCGCCAGCGCCACCCGCGCCGCGGTACTGGTGACATCCTCGCCCAGTACGAAGGCGGCGTCGGCCCCCTCAATGGCGCGAACATCCGCCACCGGGACCCCGGCGGCCTGCAGCACCTGCAGCACCCGCGCGTCGAGCCGCTGCTCTGCGTCGGCCACGCCGCTGTAGAAATGATCGGCACCGACCAGCTCGCGCAAGGCGTAATTAGCCTCCAGCGACGCGCGCGGCGAGCCGATGCCAATCAGCCGCTTGGCATCAGTCACCAGAATTCGTGCCTGCTCCAGTGCGACGTCGGCATCGACGCGGCCCAGCTCACCATCGCGGCGCAGCAGCGGCTGTCGCGGTCGGTCCTTGCGGTTGGTGTAGCCATAGCCGAAGCGGCCGCGGTCACAGAGGAAATAGCCGTTGAGATCGCCGTGATAGCGGTTCTCGATGCGCCGGATCTCGCCATAGCGCTCACCCGGGGAAATATTGCAGCCGACGGCGCAACCCGTGCAGATGCTGGGCGCGTACTGCATGTCCCACTTGCGGTTGTAACGCTCACCGTGGGTTTTGTCGGTAAACACGCCGGTGGGGCATACCTCGGTGAGGTTGCCGGAGAATTCGCTCTCCAGCGTGCCGTCCTCGACGCGCCCGAAATAGACATTGGCCGCCGCACCGTAGACGCCGAGATCGGTGCCGCCCGCGTAATCCTTGTAGTAGCGCACACAGCGGTAGCAGGAGATGCAGCGGTTCATCTCATGCCCGATGAACGGCCCCAGCTCCTGATTCAGGTGCGTGCGCTTGTCGAAGCGATAGCTGCGGCTGTGGTGCCCGGTCATCACCGTCATGTCCTGGAGGTGGCAGTGCCCACCCTCCTCGCAGACTGGACAGTCGTGCGGATGATTGGTCATCAGAAACTCGACCACCGCGGCCCGGAACTGCTTTGCCTCCTCGTCCGCTATCGAAATCCAGGTGCCGGGAGACGCCGGCGTCATGCACGACATCACGATGCGGCCCTGGGCATCGTTCTCGTCGCGGTACTGCTTGACCGCGCATTGCCGGCAGGCACCGACGCTGCCCAGCGCCGGATGCCAGCAGAAGTAGGGGATGTCCAGGCCCAGCGACAGACAGGCCTGCAGCAGATTGTCACTGCCATCGACCTCGTACTGCTTGCCGTCTACGTGAATGGTGGCCATGGCTGCTCAGGCGGCGGCCGGCGTGACCGCCAGCCCCGCTTCGAATTCGCTGCGGAAGAATTTCAATGCCGATTGCAACGGCTCCATCGCGCCCGGCGCATGCGCGCAGAACGTGCGGCCGGGGCCCAGCAGACGGGTGAGGCTCTCGAGCTGGCGCAGGTCTGCTGGCTGCCCCTGTCCGCGTTCCAGGCTTTGCAGCAGACGCACGGACCAGGGCAGGCCGTCGCGGCAGGGCGTGCACCAACCGCAGGATTCGCGTGCGAAGAACTGCTCGAGATTGCGCACGACCGACACCATGTTCTGGCGATCATCGACTGCCGTCAGCTGCCCGGTACCCATGCGGCTACCGGCGCGGGCGATGCTGTCGAAGTCCATCGCCAGATCCAGATGCTCCGGCAGCAGAAAATCGGTGGACGCGCCACCGGGCAGCCAGGCCTTGAGCTGGTAGCCATCCTTCATGCCGCCGGCATGTTCCTCCAGTATCTCGCGCGCGCTGCTGCCGATCGGCAACTCGTAAACACCGGGCCGCTTCACGCGGCCGGAGGCGCCATAGAGCTTGGTGCCGCCGTCCTTGGATTTGCCCTGCGAGAGATTCTTGAACCACTCGGCGCCATTGACGACGATCGGCGGCACATTGCACAGCGACTCCACGTTGTTGACGACCGTGGGGCGCCCCCACAGACCTGAAATCTGCGGAAAGGGCGGCTTGGCGCGCGGTGTCGCGCGGCGCCCTTCCAGTGAATTGATCAGCGCGGTTTCCTCGCCGCAGATGTAGCGGCCGGCACCGGTGTGCACGTGCACCTGGTAATCCCAGCCCGAGCCGAGGATGTTCTTGCCCAGCAGCCCCGCCGCGCGTGCCTCGGCAATTGCCTGATTGAGGCGCTGGGCCGCGACGACATACTCGCCGCGCAGGAAGATGTAACCGGTGCTGGCCTGTATGGCATAGCCGGCAACCGCCATCGCCTCTACCAGCTGATGCGGCGCGCCTTCCATCAGCAGCCGGTCCTTGAAGGTGCCCGGCTCCATTTCGTCGGCATTGCAGACCAGATACTTGATGCCCGCGTCCACGCCACCCGGCTGCGACATCGGCACCAGGCTCCACTTCACCCCGGTAGGAAAGCCGGCGCCGCCACGACCGCGCAGATTGGCGTCCTTCACCCGCGACTGCAGTTCCAGCGGCGGCAGCTCCTTGATCGCCTTGCGCAGCGCCGCATATCCGCCCGTGCGCTCGTAGGCCTTGAGGTCCTGCGGCTGCTTGACGTCGACCCGAGCCGTCAAAGGCTGGCTCAGCAGCTTCTGCTCAAGATTCATGGGTAGGCCTCCAGAATCCGGTCCAGCGATTCGGGGCTCAGGTCGCCATGCAGATCGTCGTCGATCATCAGCGTCGGCCCCTTGTCGCAGGCGCCCAGACAGCAGATGGGCAGCAGGGTGTAGCGTCGATCCGCCGTGGTCTGCCCGTAGCGGATGCCCAACTTCTGTTCCAGCGCACGCAGGACATCCTCGTACCCGGTCAGAAAGCAGCTGATGCTGTCGCAGACCTTGATGACGTGGCGCCCCACCGGTTGCCGGAAGATCAGGCTGTAGAACGTGGCAACACCCTCGAGATCCGCCGCGCTGATGCCGATCATCGCCGCCAACGGCGCGATCGCCTCATCCGGCACCCAGCCGCGCCGCTTCTGCACCGCCTTCAGCGCGTCGATGCTGGCTGCGCGTCCGTCCGGGTAGTGGCTGAGCGCGTGTTCGATGTCATGCCGCTCCTCGTCGCTGAGCGCGAAGGGCGCACCCGCCGCAGACGGCTGCGCCAAAAGGTCGGCGAGCTTGATCACGCTTGGGTTGGCAGGCTGGCTCATATCAACGGTCGACATCGGCCATCACGAAGTCTATGGACGCAATATAGGCAATCAGGTCCGGCACCATCTGCCCGCGTATCGCGCTCGGAATCTGCTGCAGATGCGGGAAACTGGGTGTGCGAATCCGCGTACGGTAGCTGCTGGTGCTGCCGTCACTGGTCAGGTAGTAGCTGTTGATGCCCTTGGTCGCTTCGATCATCTGCCCGGTCTCTCCCGGCGGCATCACCGGCCCCCAGGTCACGCCGAGGAAGTGCGTGATCAAGGTCTCGATGTCCTTGAGCGTGCGCTCCTTGGGCGGCGGACAGGTCAGCGGATGGTCGGCCTTGTAGGGGCCGCTGGGCATGTTGTCGAGGCACTGCCGGATGATGCGGACGGACTGGCGCATCTCCTCCACGCGCACCAGCGCACGGTCGTAGACGTCGCCATTGCTGGCGGTCGGCACCTCGAAATCGAAGTTCTCGTAACCCGAGTACGGCCGCGCCTTGCGCAGATCGTAGTTGCAGCCGGTCGCGCGCAGGCCAGGACCGGTGACGCCCCAGTCGATCGCTTCGGCGGTGTTGTAGGCGGCGACATTGCGCGAACGGGCAACCAGGATGCCGTTCTCCAACGCCGCCTTCTGATACTCGTCCAGGCGACGCGGCAGGTAGTCGCAGAAGTCGCGCACCAGCTTCTCCCAGCCGCGGGGCAGATCATGCGCGACGCCGCCGATGCGGAACCAGGCCGGATGCATGCGAAAGCCGGTGATGGCCTCGATCACGTCATAGGCTTTCTGGCGATCAACGAACATGTAGAACACCGGCGACATCGCGCCGACGTCCTGACAGAAGGTGCCATAGAACAGCAGGTGCGAGGTGATGCGGAAGAACTCGCACAGCATCACGCGGATGGTCTTGACGCGCTCCGGCACCTCGATGCCAGCCAGCTTCTCCAGCGCCATCACGTACGGCAGGTTGTTCATCACCCCGCCGAGGTAATCAATGCGGTCGGTGTACGGGATATAGGTGTGCCAGGACTGGCGCTCGCCCATCTTCTCGGCGCCGCGATGGTGGTAGCCGATGTCCGGCACGCAGTCGACGATCTCCTCGCCATCGAGCTGCAGCACGATACGGAACGCGCCGTGGGCCGACGGATGATTGGGGCCGAGATTCAGGAACATGAAGTCCTGCTCCTCGGTGCCGCGCTTCATGCCCCATTCCTCGGGCTTGAACAGCAGGGCATCCTGATCCAGATCCTGACGCATCTGATCCAGCACGAACGGATCAAATTCGGTGGCGCGCGCCGGGTGCTCCTTGCGCAGAGGGTGCCCTTCCCAGCGCGGCGGCAGCACGATGCGGCGCAAGTTCGGGTGGCCATCGAAGACGATGCCGAACAGATCCCAGACCTCGCGCTCGTACCAGTTGGCGTTGACGAAGACGCCCACGCAGCTCGGGAGATTCGGGTACTCGCCCCGCAGTGCAACCTTGAGGCGAACATCACCGCCACCGCGGGTGGCGATGTCGCGGTCGATCGACAGCAGGTGATAGACCACGGTGAAATCGGATGCCGGCAGTCCGTGCCGGTGCTTGCGCGTACGTTCGTCCACGGCCGTGAGGTCGTAGAGCATCCGATATGGTTGCGGAACGCCGGTCTTCAGGTAGCGCAGCACCTCCAGCAGCCGCCCGGCCTCCAGCCACAGCGTGGGTACGCGATCGACCGTCTCCTGTCGCCGAAACGCCGCATCGCCGAAGCGGGCGACGAGCTCGCGCACCACCTCTGGCGTGGACGCGGGCGCGGTGATCGGCAGATCGTCAGCCACGATAGCCTCGGTCTTAAACCTGATCCGGGGTGCGCAGCGTCGTCTGCGCGCGGCGCTCGGCTGCCTTGGCCTCGCGCATCGCCTGCATATCGGCCTTGTAGACCCCCTGGTCGCCAATCACCCAGGACAATGGCCGCCGCTCCTTGCCGATCGACTCCTGCAGCAGATTCAAGCCCTGCAGAAAGGCCTCCGGGCGCGGCGGACAGCCGGGGATGTAGACGTCCACCGGCAGGAACTTGTCCACCCCCTGCACGACGGAGTAGATGTCGTACATGCCGCCGGAGTTGGCGCAGGCGCCCATGCTGATGACCCACTTCGGCTCCAGCATCTGCTCGTACAAGCGCTGCACTACCGGGGCCATCTTGGTGAAGCAGGTGCCTGCGATCACAATCAGATCCGCCTGCCGGGGTGATGCGCGAATGACTTCTGCGCCGAAACGCGCGACGTCGTGGGTCGGCGTGAAGGCCGTGGCCATCTCGACATAACAGCAGGACAGGCCAAAGTTGTAAGGCCAGATCGAGTTCTTGCGCCCCCAGTTGACGGCACCGTGCAGCATGTCCTCCAACTTGCCGAGGAAGATGTTGCGGTGTACCTGCTGCACCATCGGATCTTCGACCTTCTCGCGCTCCTGCATCGGGTAGCGCTGGGCCTTGGTGTCGATACGCGTCAGTGTGTATTCCATAGCGGGCAGGCGGCTGGCTGGGAAAGGCTAGTGGGGCTGCGGCGGCTTGGCCGCGCGCAGCGTGCGCCGCGTGCTGCGCGGATGCTGGGGATTGCGCGTGCGCGCTTGCGGCGCCCAATCCAGCGCTCCGATCTTCCATAGATAGACCAGGCTGGCGAGCAGCACGAGTATGAAAATCAGCGCCTCAATGAAGCCGGGCCAGCCGGATTCGCGCACGGAAATCGACCAGGCAAACAGAAAAACCGCTTCCAGATCAAAGATCACGAAAAACATCGCAACCTGATAGAACTTTGCGGAAATGCGGACCTGCGCGCTGCCGGCGCCGACCACGCCGGACTCGAAAGGCTCGTTCTTGGCGCGGCCCCAGGCACGGCCACCCAGCAGGTACGACAGGCCCAGCATCAGACCTATCAGACCGAATACCGCCACTACGTAGACGATCAGCGACCAGGTATCAGCCGCCCAAGCCTCCACCGGAATCATGCGTTCCTCCCTGCCGGACCCTGAGGGCGTTCGCACGATGCGAGCCCACCCGTTCCGGAGGTTGATAGCGGCATTCTAGCGGACGCTCCCGTCTCTTGTGCTGATGGGCGCACGCGACGCATGGCCGCGTCGGCTCAGAACAGGGCGGCATTGATCCAGAAATGCGCGGCGATGCTGGCGGCGTAGCCGAGCGCAATCGCCCAGGTCCAGCGCAGATGCGCGAAGAAGGTGTAGACGCCGTGCGCCTGCCCCATGACCGCAACACCTGCCGCCGATCCCACGCTCAACAGGGAACCGCCGACACCGGCCGTCAACGTCACCAGCAGCCATTGGCCGTCCGTCATCGCCGGATTCATCGTCAGCACCGCGTACATCACCGGAATATTGTCGATAACCGCCGAGATCACGCCGACCAGGATATTGGCGATCGAAGGCCCCAGGACGCCGTACATCAGATCCGAACCGGCCGCCAGATAACCCAGCGTGCCGAGCCCACCAACGCACAGAATGATGCCGTAGAAGAACAGCAGCGTGTCCCACTCCGCGCGCGCCACCTGCTCAAAGATATTGAAGGTGCTGGTGTTGTCGCGGGGCTGCGCCGGAGCGGTGAGCTCGTGTTCCGGCGTCATCATGCCGCCATGCTCGATGAAGTGATTCAGGCGTTGGTCGGCACGCCCCAGCACGTATCCATAGAGCTTGAGCAAGCCAAGGCCGCCCATCATGCCCAGCACGGGCGGCAGGTGCAGCCAGGTGTGCAGTGCAACGGTAATGGCGATCGTGGCGACGAACATGCCGATGATCACGTAACCGCCCCGCTTGACCACTACGGTTTCCTTCAGTGGCTGCGGCCGCTCCACCGGAACTGCAAGCGACATCAGCGCTGCAGGAATCAACCAGTTGATCAGAGACGGCAGTATCAGCACCAGAAACTCCTGCGCTTGCAAATGGCCCTTCTGCCAGACCATCAGCGTGGTGATATCGCCGAACGGGCTCCAGGCGCCGCCGGCATTGGCCGCGACCACGATGCTGATACAGGACACCACCACGAAGCGGGGATTGCCCTGGCCGACGGCCATGGCCACGGAGGACATGATCAGCGCCGTTGTCATGTTGTCCGCCATTGGCGATATGAAGAACGACAAAATGCCGGTCAGCCAGAACACCTGCCTCAGCGAGAATCCGCGCGACACCAGCCACGCATGCAGCCGGTCGAAAACCTTGCGCTCCTGCAAGGTGTTGATGTAGGTCATCGCCACCAGCAGGAACAGAAACAGCTCGGCGTACTCGAGCAGACTGTGACGTACGGTCTCGGCGGCACCATGCGTGTCGCCGAGTTGTGCGTAGGCGATGCCGATCAGTGTCCAGATCAACCCAGCCGCCATCAGCACCGGAATCGATTTCCGCAGCCCTAGCCACTCTTCCATGATGACCAGGGCGTAGGCCGCTACAAACAGCGCGATACAGGCGAATCCGATCCAGTGCGTCGTCAGATCGTGTGCCCCCCCGCTGGCCATGCCCGGGGCGGAAACAGTCAGCAGCGCAAAGCTCAGCAGTAGATGGCGCATGGCAGCAACGGATCCGGTACGGTGGGGCGAGGGCGCGCGATCATAGCGATGCGCGCACACGACCGCAAAACGCATCGGAGCGCGTTGACTCACCGCCCCATTCACGCGTATATCTTCGACACCTTTACGATCAGAACCGTCCGGCGATGAAGCCAGTTCTTGGCCTGACCGCAACACTCTTGACGTTCTGGCTCCTGCTGTCAGGTCAGTACACGTTGCTATGGTTGTCCTTCGGCGCAGCCTCGGTCACTTTGGTGGTCTGGCTATCGCGGCGCATGGATATTGTCGACCACGAGGCCCACCACTTGAGCCTGGGCTTGCGTGTAACCGGCTATTGGGTCTGGCTGGCCGGGGCCATACTGCGCGCGGCCGTCAGTGCGGTCAGGCGGATACTGTCGTCCGGAGCGGCCATCAGCCCGGTGATGCACCGCTTGCCCACCGGCACCATGACGCCGCTGGCGCAGGTGACCTACGCCAATTCCATGACCCTGACACCGGGCACGCTGGCCGCGGTCGTGGACGACGAGGGCATCACCGTCCATGCCCTGCACCCGGACAGCCTGCCCGATCCGGCGCTTGATCCGATGGCCGCCCGCATCCGCAAACTGGAGTCGCGCTGATGTGGCTGGCCCTGGCACTGGCGGTGCTGACGACAATGGCGCTGGCGCTGGCGCGCGCGCTGCTCGGCCCGACGCTCTACGACCGGATACTGGCGATCAATCTGTTCGGCACCAAAACCGTACTGTTCATCGCCGTCGCGGGATTCATGGCGGGGCGCCCAGAGTTCCTTGATATCGCGCTGGTCTACGCTTTGATCAACTTCATTGGCACGGTTGCCGTGCTCAAGCTCAGTCACTACGGCGAGTTCTCGCGCGCCGAAGAGCTGCAAGGGGACGATCTGTGACAGTGGTGCTGGTCGCAAGCTGGGCGCTGATCACCGCCGGCGCCGTGCTCGCACTGACGGGGGCGCTGGGCCTGTTCCGGCTGCCCGACTTCTATACCCGGACACATGCTGCGAGCATTACCGATTCGGCCGGCGCCAGCCTGCTGCTGCTGGGCCTGCTGCTGCAGGCGGAGAGCTTTGCCGTTGGCATCCGCCTGCTGCTGATCATGCTGTTCCTGCTGTTCACCAGCCCGACGGCCGCCCATGCCTTGGCGCAGGCGGCACTCAAGGATGGCCTGAAGCCGGTGCTGGGACGGGCCGCACGCCGATGATCGGCAACGTCATCCTGGTCGATATCGCGCTGTTTGCCATCCTGCTGGCAGCAGCGCTCGGCATTGCCCACACGCGCAGCCTGTACTCGGCCGCAATGCTGGCCGGGCTTTTCAGTTTGACCTGCGCCAGCCTGTTTGTGGTGCAGGATGCAGTGGACGTCGCGTTCACGGAAGCCGCCGTCGGCGCCGGCATGAGTACCGTACTGTTCCTGGGCACGTTGGCGCTGACTCACTCGCGCGAGCGGGTGACGCCGCCGACGCGCCGCGTTCCCGCGCTGCTGGTCGCCGTCGGCACGGGGGTACTGCTGATCTATGCCAGCCTCGACCTTCCGCCCTATGCCGATCCTGCCAATCCGGTACAGCAGCACCCTCTTACGGAGCGCTATCTGCAGACTTCGCAGCAGGAAATCGGCGTGCCCAACGTAGTGACGGCGGTGCTGGCCAGCTACCGCGGCTTTGACACGCTGGGCGAGGTTGCCGTGATCTTCACCGCCGGCGTCGCGGTGCTGATGCTGCTCGGGCGCCTGCGTGGCAACGCTGCGGGCAGCCCCGGCACCGCGCCCGCTGGCGGCCTGCAGGGCGAGCACCGGGTGCTGCGCGTCGTCGCCAAACTGCTGATGCCGTTCATCCTGCTGTTCGCGCTGTACGTGCAGTTTCACGGCGATTTCGGCCCCGGTGGCGGCTTCCAGGCCGGGGTGATCTTCGCAGCCGGCATCGTGCTCTATACCCTGGTGTTCGGCCTGGGGCATGCGCGCGCGGTTGTGACGCCCGGAATCCTGCGCATGCTGCTGCCGCTGGGGCTGCTGCTCTATGCCGGCGTCGGCGTCGCCACCCTGCTGCTGGGCGGCGCCTTTCTCGACTACAACGCCCTCTCGCCTCAGGATCCGGTGCAGGGGCAGCACCTCGGCATTCTGCTGGTCGAGGCGGGGGTGGGCATCACCGTGGCCGCTGCAATGATTCTGCTGTTCTATGCGTTCGCCGGCCGCGGGGCACGATCATGATTGCCAGCGGCTACAACTACTGGATGGCCATGGCACTACTGATCGTAGGCCTCTACATCCTGATGTCGCATGCCAACATGGTGAAGAAGCTGCTCGGCCTGAGCGTATTCCAGATGGCCGTGTTCATGCTGTACATCAGTCTGGGCAAGGTGCGCTTCGGCACAGCGCCGATCCTGGACTCCTCGATCACCGTGTACTCGCATCCGCTGCCGCATGTGCTGATCCTGACTGCTATTGTCGTAGGCATTGCCACTACTGCGCTGGGCCTGGCGTTGGTGGTTCGCATCCACGAGGCCTACGGCACTACCGACGAAGACGAGGCGCTCGCCCTAGACCGTAAGCCCGACGCGCCATGACCGCGAACCTCCCCGCCCTGCAGGTGCTGATCCCCCTGCTCGCAGCGCCGCTCTGCGTGCTGCTCAGAACGCCGAACGCGGCCTGGGCCGTATTTGCCGCCGCATCCGCCTGCAGCTTCGTGTTTGCGATTGGCCTGCTGCTCACGCTGCCGGCGGCCGGCTCGATCAGCTACGCGATGGGAGGGTGGCCGGCGCCCTTCGGCATCGTGTACGTCATCGATGCAGCGAATGCGTGGATGCTGGTGCTGGTCTCGGGTGCTGCCGTGGCCACCGCGGTGTACGCGCGTGTCAGCATCGCTGCCGAGATCGAGGCGCGCCGGATCTACCTGTACTACGCCTGCCTGTGCCTGTGCCTGACCGGCCTGCTCGGCATCGTGTCCACGGGGGACGCCTTCAACATCTTCGTGTTTCTAGAGATTTCCTCGCTGTCCTCGTATGCGCTGGTGGCAATGGGGC
Source organism: Solimonas sp. (assembly GCA_041612095.1). Classification (GTDB taxonomy): domain Bacteria; phylum Pseudomonadota; class Gammaproteobacteria; order Nevskiales; family Nevskiaceae; genus Solimonas. Next base: position 21,004 of record JBFJJW010000001.1, read on the forward strand.
GCAGCCGCCGGGCACTGCTTTCGGCGTTTCAGTATCTGGTCGTTGGAACGATCGGCGGCACCTTCCTGTTGATCGGCATCGGACTCGCCTATGCGCTGACCGGCACGCTCAACATCGCGGACCTGCACGCACGCCTACCGGGAGCCGACAATCGTGCACTGATCGCTGCCATCGCGTTCATCGGCATCGGCCTGTCGATCAAGATGGCGCTGGTGCCGCTGCACGCGTGGTTGCCCGGCGCCTATGGCGAGGCGCCGAGTGCCGCGAGCCTGTTTCTTGCGGCCTGCAGCACGAAGGTCGCCGTTTACGCGCTGCTGCGCTTCCTGTTCAGCGCGTTCGGCATCGAGCGCAGCTTCGCCGTACTGCCGCTGACCCAGATCGGTCTGCTGGCGGGCAGCCTGGCGATGCTGGTTGGCGCCGCCATGGCCTGCCTGCAGACGGACCTGAAGCGATTGCTCGCTTGGTCAAGCATCGGCCAGATCGGGTACATCGTCGCCGGCTTCAGTCTCGCCACCCACGATGGCCTGCGCGCAAGTTTCCTGCACCTGCTGAACCACGCCGTGATCAAGGCCGCGCTGTTCGCGGTGGCCGGCATGCTGGTTCTGCGGCTGGGGAGCGCCAGGCTCGAAGCGCTGGCGGGCCTGCGCCAGCGGCTGCCGCTGGTCTTCGCGGCTCTGTTGCTCGCGGGGCTCGGACTGATCGGCATGCCGCTGACGGCCGGGTTTGTCAGCAAGTGGGCGCTGGTGCAGGCACTGATCGCGGAGGCGCAGTGGGTGATCGTCGGCGCGGTCCTGGTTAGCTCGCTACTTGCAGTGGTTTACGTCGGGCGCGTCGTGGAGATCGCCTGGTTCCGCGAGCCATCCGGCGCGACCACGGCGATCGCCCCCATCCCGTTGTCGATGCAACTCGTGACCTGGGCCCTGGTGCTGCTGAGCCTGTGGCTGGGGCTGGACAGTGCGCTGCCGGCGCAGCTTGCCGGCAACGCCGCGGACGCCCTGCTCGGAGGCCCCCGGTGACGCTTGCGCTACCGGCTGAATGGTGCGCGCCGGAACGCGCCTGGGTGCTGCCGCTGGCGGTCCTGCTGCCGCTGCTGGTTGCGCTGGTATTGCCCCTGCTGCGCCGCCATCCGAATGCCCGCGAGGCGGCAACGCTCACCGGCGGACTGCTGCTCGCGCTAGGCGCTGTACTGTTGTGGACGCTGGCGGAGACGCCCCTGCGTTTCTCGCTCTGGACCTGGATGCCAGGCCTGGAGCTGGCATTCGAGCTCGAACCGCTGGGGCTGATCTTTGCCAGCGTCGCCGCGTGCCTGTGGCCGATTACCTCGCTGTACGCGATTGGCTATCTGCGCAGCACGGATGAGCGGCATCAGACGCGCTTCTACATCTGCTTTGCAATCGCCATCGCAGCGGCGATGGGCATTGCCTTTGCCGCCAACGGCATCACGCTGTTCCTGTTTTACGAGATGCTGACCCTGGCGACCTGGCCACTGGTTGCGCACAAGAACACGCCGGAAGCCCAGCGCGGCGCGCGCATCTACCTTGCCACGCTGCTACTGACGTCTATCGGGCTGTTCCTGCCAGCGCTGATCTGGACCTATGCGCTGACCGGCACGACCGACTTCCGCGACGGCGGCATCCTCGCGGGTCACGCAGGACCGGGCACGCTTGCCGTGCTCTATGCCCTGTTCCTGTTCGGTATCGGCAAGGCGGCACTGATGCCTGTGCACCGCTGGCTGCCGGCGGCCATGGTGGCGCCCACCCCGGTCAGCGCGCTGCTGCACGCGGTGGCGGTCGTGAAGGCCGGCGTTTTCACCGTGCTCAAGGTCACGATCTATCTGTTCGGCCTCGATACGCTGGAAGTTGGCGGCGCAGCCACGCCGATGATCTGGATGTCGGCGTTCACGATCGTCGTCGCGGCAGCCATCGCCGTGCGCCAGGACAACCTCAAGGCGCGGCTGGCGTACTCTACGGTCAGCCAGCTCAGCTATATCGTGCTGGGCGCCGCGCTGGCGGTGCCGGACGCGGTACTGGAAGGCGCGCTGCACATCGTCACGCACGCAGCCGGCAAGATCACCCTGTTCTTCTGTGCCGGCGCCATCTATGTCGCCGCACACAAGACCAAGGTCAGCGAACTGGATGGTCTCGGAGCGCGCATGCCGTTCACCTTTGCCGCGTTCAGCATTGCCGCGATGTCGATTATCGGCCTGCCGCCGCTGGCAGGCAGCTGGGACAAGTTCCTGTTGATGGAGGGTGCCGTTGACGCCGGCTGGCCGGTGCTGATGGGCGTGCTGCTGGCCAGCTCGCTGCTGAGCATTGCCTATCTGGCGCCGATTCCGGTGCGCGCCTTCCTGCTGCCGGAACGCGGGGCACCGGCGGCAGACGACGACCCCTCGGGCGAGGCCCCCGTCGTGCGCAGACCCCGCATCGAGGAAGCGCCGTGGACCTGCCTGGTTCCCCTGTGTCTCACGGCAGCGGCCTGCCTGGTTCTGTTCTTCTTCGAGGATCAACTGCTGACTCCACTGGCCGCGCGCCTGGGGGCTCCATGAGCGACGAAAAGCCACGCTGGCTAGACCAGCCCCGGAATGTCACGCACCTGGTCTACGTCCTCTATGCCGCCTGCCTGACCGTGCTGCTGGCTGAGCTTGGCATCGACAAGCACGCCCATTTTGCGTTCGAGAATCTGTTCGGGTTCTACGCCGCATTCGGGTTCGGTGCCTATGTTGTCATCGTCCTTGCAGCCAAGGGGCTGCGGCGCCTGATCCGGCGCCCCGAGCAGTACTACGACCCACCGGAATCGAAGCAGCCACCGCAATGACCGAGTTCCTGCTCAATCCGGCCGTAATCTTGATTCTGGGCAGCCTCGTGCTGCCGTTCCTGCGCGACTGGCCGCGGCGGCTGTTCATGCTGGCGCTCCCCATCGCCGGCCTGGTCCTGCTGTGCAGCCTGCCAATGGGGGCGGCTGGCGAGGTCGAGGTATTTGGACTGCACCTTGAAACGCTGCGCCTGGACCGACTGTCTTTCATCTTCGGCCTGATCTTCCACATCGCGGCGATACTTGCGGTGATCTACGCCTGGCACCTCAAGGATGTGCTGCAGCATGTGGCCAGTCTGGTATACGCCGGTGCCGCGATCGGTGCGGTACTGGCCGGAGATCTGATCACGCTGGTCATCTACTGGGAGCTGACCGCGCTGTCTTCGGTGTTCCTGATCTGGGCACGGCGCACCGAGCGCGCTTACCGCGTGGGCATGCGCTACCTGATCATTCAGGTGGCCTCCGGCGTGATCCTGCTGGCCGGCGTGGCCTGGCGCCATGCCAAGACCGGCAGCATCGACTTCGAGCTGATGGCCCTTGCGGAGCCCGGGGCGTGGCTGATCCTGCTGGGCTTCGGCATCAAGTGCGCGTTCCCGTTCCTGCACAACTGGTTGCAGGACGCCTATCCGGAGGCCACGGTCACCGGCACTGTCGTGTTGTCGGCATTCACGACCAAGCTCGCGGTCTATGCGCTGGCGCGTGGCTTTGCCGGCACCGAGATGCTGATCTGGATCGGCGCAGCGATGACCGCATTCCCCATCTTCTTTGCGGTGATCGAGAACGATCTGCGGCGGGTGCTGGCCTACAGCCTCAACAATCAGCTGGGCTTCATGGTCTGCGGCATCGGCATTGGCACCGAGCTCGCGCTCAACGGCGCTGCTGCACATGCATTTGCGCACATCCTGTACAAGTCGCTGCTGTTCATGTCGATGGGCGCGGTGCTGTATCGGGTCGGCACCGTCAAGGCATCGGAGCTGGGCGGGCTGTACAAGTCGATGCCCTGGACCACGGCGTTCTGCATCATCGGCGCTGCGTCGATCTCGGCATTCCCGCTGCTATCCGGCTTCGTCACCAAATCCATGATCCTGACAGCCGTGGCGCAGGAACACCTGTGGGTGGTTTGGCTCGTCCTGCTGTTCGCGTCGGCGGGTGTGCTGGATCATTCCGGCATCAAGATTCCGTTCTTTGCCTTTTTTGCGCACGACTCAGGCAAACGCTGCGACGAGGCCCCGGCCAACATGCTGATTGCAATGGGGCTGACGGCCGCCCTGTGCATTGGTATCGGCATCTACCCGCAACCGCTTTATGCGCTGCTGCCACATATGGTCGATTACCAGGCCTACACCGCGGCCCATGTCATCACGCAACTACAACTCCTGCTGTTTGCGATGGCCGCGTTTGCCGTGCTGTACCGCCGCGGCTGGTATCCCCCGGAGATTCCCGCGCTCAATATCGACAGCGACTGGATCTATCGCCGGTTCCTGCCACAGGCAGGCCACAGCGCCATGCGGCTCGCCAGCCAGCTTCAGGACGGTGCGCAACGCCTTGCAACGAGCGCGTGGCAAACCGGCCTGCGCCATGCCGGCGTAGACCGCGCGGCCAAGCTCTCGTCGACATGGGCCAGCAGCGCGATGGTGTGGTGGGTCGTGCTGCTGCTCGGCGTGTTGCTGCTGGTGATGCTGCCGCTTTGAGTCGATACCCGGCCTCAGACGATCCGCGGTTGCTTCTTGCGTCCGGAATGGGCCTTGCGCGCACTGCGGATGTTGCGGGCAACACCCGCCGCCGTCTCCGGCGCGTCGAAGCGCGCCAGATGGAACGCGGCGTCGCCCTCGTGTACCAGCGGCAACGAGGAACGCCCCACCAGCACGCCGGCCGCACTGGCCAGGACCGGCGTTTCCATCTCGCCGAGGGGGTCGCCAATGACCCCCAGCACCTGCGCGCGCTTGACCTCTTCGCCGAGCGCAACCTGAGCGCGCAGAATGCCGCTGGCCGGCGCTCTGATCCAGGTGCTGGACTTGGCGACCACCGGCGCCGGTGCGCGCGCAACCCGTGTGGCGGCCGGCAACATCGACAGTGCCGCCAGCACGTTCAGAATTCCGCGCACACCGATGCGGATGGCCAGCTCGTCGAAGCGCAAGGCCTCACCTGATTCGTAGAGCAGCACCGGAATGCCACGCTCGGTGGTGTACTGGCGCAGCGTGCCGGCAGTGGGCGTCGAGTTCAGCAGCAGCGGCACACCAAAGGCCTGCGCCAGGCGCAGATTCTCGGGCTGGCTCAGATCGGCGCGGATATGCGGCAGATTGGGGCGATGCACGGCGCCGGTATGCAGATCGATGCCGTAATCGCTGCGCCCGACGATTTCCCTGAGGAACAGCTGGGCCAGACGTGCTGCCAGCGAGCCGGTACCGCTACCGGGGAAGCTGCGGTTGAGGTCGCGCCGATCGGGCAAGTAGCGCGACTGGTGCAGAAAGGCCAGTGTGTTGACCACCGGCACCGCGAGCAGTGTGCCGCTGAGCCGCTTCAGTGCCGGCAGCATCAGCAGGCGCCGGATGATCTCGACGCCGATGATCTCATCACCGTGCAGGGCGGCGCTGACAAACAGCGTGGGCCCGGCGGCGCGCCCGCGCACGACCCGTACCGGCAGCGTCACCGGGGTATTGGTGTAGAGGTTGGCGACCGGAATCTGCAGGCTGCGCGTCTCTCCGCGCGCGATCTCCACGCCACCAATCGCAAAGGTATCGGCCAGTGCCATCAACCGCGTCCCTTGGTGCGGGTCTTGCCGGGGCCTGCGTTGCGCTCGACGAAGCTGATGATGCGCGCGGCTATATCCGTACCGGTGGCCTGCTCGATGCCTTCCAGACCCGGCGAGGAGTTCACCTCCATCACCATCGGCCCGCGCTTGGAGCGCAACAAGTCCACACCGGCGACATTCAGCCCCATGATCTTGGCCGCGCGCAGCGCGGTCTCGCGCTCGGCCTTGCTGATGCGTACCGGCTGCGCGCTGCCGCCACGATGCAGGTTGGACCGGAATTCACCACTCTTGGCCGTGCGCTGCATCGCCGCCACGACCTGATTGCCGATCACAAAACAGCGGATGTCGCTACCGCGCGACTCGCTGATGAATTCCTGTACCAGAAAGTAGGCGTCCAGCTCGCGAAAGGCGTCGATCACCGATTCCGCAGCCTTGTCGGTTTCCGCCAGCACCACGCCCTGCCCCTGAGTGCCCTCGATCAGCTTGATCACCATCGGCGCGCCTCCGACCAGCTGAATCAGGCCGACAGTGTCGTCGGGGGCGTGTGCAAAGCCGGAGCACGGCAGGCCTACGCCCTTGCGCGCGAGCAACTGCAGCGCCCTGAGCTTGTCGCGGGCGCGGGTGATGGCCACGGATTCGTTCAGGCAGTAAATCCCCTGCATCTCGAACTGGCGCACAACCGCCGTACCGTAGAAGGTCACCGACGCGCCGATGCGCGGAATCACCGCGTCGAAGCCCTCCAGCAGACGGCCGCGGTACCAGATCTCCGGCTTGCGCGGCACGATGTTGATGACACAGCGCAACACGTCGATGACGTGCACCTGATGCCCGCGCGCTTCGGCCGCCTCGATCAGGCGGCGGGTCGAGTAGAGCCTGCGATTACGGGATAACAGCGCGATCTTCATGGCTTGCCGGCACGATAGCTGGCTGCAGGGTCGATCACAAAACCGCCGGTCAGCGCCGTCCGCCCCAGCAGCATGCGAAAGCGCAAGGTATCGCGCCGCGACAGCGACAGTTCCGTGTTGAAGTCGCGGCCTGCCAAGCGCACGGTCGTCTCGATGAACGGGCGCAGTTCACGGCGGCCACCGGAGTCCGTTACCCAGCGCTCGTCAATCATCTTGGCCTCACACCAGACCTCTCGTTTCTGCCGCTGCAGCGGGTGCACACCAAACCGCACGCGGCCATTGGCGAGCTGCTCCACTGCGAACGTATGCAGCGCCGACGAGCGCGCGCCGGTATCGACCTTGGCCTTGATGCGCTTGATGCCCAGGTCCGGCAGCGCCAGCCACTCTCGCCAACCCAGCAGGGTCGGTTCCTCATCCTTACGCTCGCTCACCCATCCCTCCTGTCGCCAACGCCCAGCTTAGAGGCTGCGCCCCCTGCTGGGCCAACTTTACGCTTGAGCGGGCAGGCGGCCGCCCTATACTGGGATCATCACGCCGGAGGATGACCCATGACCGCGACCACTTACCGCACGCTGGAAGAGTTCTACCCCTACTACCTGGCAGAGCACTCCAACCGCACCTGCCGTCGGCTGCATTTCATCGGCAGCAGTCTGGGCATCGCCCTGTTCGTGGCCGCCGCCGTCACCCTGAACGGCTGGCTGCTGCTGCTGGGGCTGGTTCAGGGGTACGCCTGGGCCTGGGTCGGACACTTCTTCTTCGAGCACAACAAACCGGCCACCTTTCAGTATCCCTGGCTGTCTTTCCGTGGAGACTGGAAGATGTGGTGGCAGATGCTGACCGGGAAAATCAGCTTCTGACAGCTGCCGGCTGGGCGATATTTAGCCAGCGTAGCGCTACAATCCGCGCCCCCTGTCGTTTGAGACCGCGGCATGTCGGAGGCCAACTCGTTTGAAGTGATCGTGATCGGCGGCGGCCATGCCGGCACCGAAGCTGCGCTGGCGGCTGCGCGCATGGGATGCAGCACCCTGCTGATCACGCAGGCGATCGAAACCCTGGGCCAGATGTCCTGTAACCCGGCCATAGGCGGCATCGGCAAAGGCCATCTGGTCCGGGAGATCGATGCCATGGGCGGGCTGATGGCCCGCGCTGCCGATCACGCGGGCATACAGTTCCGGACCCTGAACGCCAGCAAGGGGCCTGCCGTCAGGGCGACACGCGCCCAGGCCGATCGCAGCCTTTATCGCGGCTTCGTGCGCGAAGCTCTGGAGAATCAGCCAAATCTTCAACTATTTCAGCAGGAAGTCGAAGACCTGATCGTTGAGCAGGGCCGCGTTCGCGGTGTCGTCACGCGCCTTGGCTTGAAATTCCACGCACGCTGTGTGGTGCTGACCACGGGCACGTTTCTCGGCGGCCGCATACACGTCGGCCTGTCCAATTATCAGGGCGGACGCGCGGGCGACGCGCCATCCAATGCGCTAGCCGAGCGCCTGCGCGAGCTGCATCCGCGCGTAGGTCGCCTCAAGACCGGCACGCCGCCGCGCATTGATGGGCGGTCCATAGACTGGGGCCGGCTGCTGGAGCAACCCGGCGATGAGCCGCGCCCGGTGTTCTCGTTTCTCGGCAGCCGCGCGCAGCACCCGCGCCAGGTGCCGTGCCATATCACCCACACCAACGCCGAGACTCACGCCATCATCCGCGAAGGCTTCGATCGCTCGCCGATGTACACCGGCCTGATCGAAGGCACCGGGCCGCGCTACTGCCCCAGTGTCGAGGACAAGGTTCATCGCTTTGCCGACCGGGATCGCCACCAGGTGTTTCTCGAACCGGAGGGCCTGAGCACGCGCGAGGTCTATCCCAACGGCATATCGACATCGCTGCCGTACGACATACAGGAGCGGTTCGTCCGCAGCATAGTCGGGCTGGAGCATGCACGCATCACGCGGCCCGGTTACGCCATCGAGTACGACTACTTCGATCCGCGCGATCTGCAGCGCACACTGGAAACCAAGGTCATCGAGGGGTTGTACTTTGCGGGGCAGATCAACGGCACCACTGGCTACGAAGAGGCCGCAGCGCAGGGCTTGCTCGCCGGCATCAACGCAGCGCGCAAGAGTCGCGAGCTGCAGCCGTGGACACCGCTGCGCCACGAGGCCTATATCGGCGTGTTGGTGGATGATCTGATCACGCGTGGCACGACCGAGCCCTACCGGATGTTTACCTCGCGCGCCGAGCACCGGCTGATCCTGCGCGAAGACAATGCGGATCTGCGCCTGACGCCGGTTGCCCGCGAACTGGGACTGGTGGACGATCTTCGCTGGGCAGCCTTTTCGCAGAAGGCCGAAGCCATCGGGCGCGAGCACGCGCGCCTGCAGCAGCTATGGCTGAAGCCCGCGCAGCTGGCTGCGCCGGCGTTTGTCGCGGCCTTCGGCGTGTCTCCAAACGACAACGGGCTGTCAGGCATCGACTTGCTGCGACGCCCCGAAGCCCATTACGCCGACCTGCAAGCGCTGAACCTGGCGCCAGCGGACGTTGACGAAGCAGTTGCCGAGCAGGTGGAGATCACGGCGAAGTACGCCGGCTACATCCAGCGCGGCCAGACCGAGATTGACCGGGTACAGCGCTATGAGCACGCGCAACTGCCTCCGGACTTCGACTACGGCATGGTGACCGGGCTGTCCAACGAAGTGCGCCAGAAACTGATGCTGCATCGGCCCGATAGCCTCGGACAGGCGGCGCGCATCGCGGGCATTACCCCGGCCGCCGTTTCGCTGTTGCTGATTCACCTGAAGAAGCGCGGACAGTTGCGTCTCAGCGCCTGAGCCCGCCGCCTGCGGCACACGCCACGACGGGCGCCCCGAAACACCGCTCGGGGCTGTTCAGCTTCGTTCATGGAGGATTCACCTTGCCGCTTCTAATCTTCACCCAAGGCTAGCGATTCCCCCCGCTCCCCCGGCCCCGCTCCCCCCAGCGGGGCAGCCCCAAGAGCCCTCCCCCCTCCCGGAGGGCTCTTTTTTTTACGCTCAGTCAGCCCCCATCTCAGGCGCAGCAGTCGCTGATCGCACGCAGCACGTCGGTGCGCGAGATCTGCCCTACGAGGCGGCCGTCGTCCACTACCGGATAGCGCCGGAAATGCGCGTTCTTCATGAACAAGCCCGCGAGCTGGATGATGCTGAGGTCCGAGCTCACGGTCTGCACCTCGCGGCTCATGTACTGACTCACGGGGCCGGCCACGCAGCTGTCCTGCGCCGCCACCAAGGCGATGCTCAGCAGGTCCTTCTCCGACAGCATGCCGATCAGCTGACCGGCGGCGTCTACCACCGGTGCGCCCGAGTGCCCGGTGCGCACCAGTTGATGCGCCGCACTCATGACCTCGGTGTCGGGCGCAAACGTCAGCAGCTGCGTCGTCATGTAGTCACGCACGCGGATCGTATCGAGCGTTGCCATGCCGAAATCTCCTGAACGCCGGTGCACCCGGCCCCGCGACGATAGCTCCATGACGGTCAGGACTCAATTTCCCGCGTTAAGAAGAGATTCAGTCGTATGCCGGATACTATGTGGTAGTCGGTGCCTGGCTCCGGCTCTATTCACTTATTCCCAGGGAAAACCACTATGAGCAAGAACACTTCCACGGTCGTCATCGCCGGACTACTGGCGTTCTCCGCCCCGTTGTTCGCCGCTGAAGGCAAGGCTGCCGTCGATGCCAAGGTCAGCGTCGAGGCCGATACGGCAGCCGCCGCTGCACTGAAGAACAAGGCAGCGGCCGCTGCGCAGGCGGGTGCCGCCAAGGCTACAGCCGCGAAGGACGCGAGCGCCGCCACCGCAGTAGACGCCAAAACCGCAGCCGCCGCGAAGATGGAGGCCGGCAAGGATGCTGCCGCCGCCAAGATGGAAGCGGGCAAGGATGCCGCCGTCGATGCCAAGGCCGCCGCCGCCGCCAAGGTGGACGCCGGCAAGGAAGGCTCGAAGAAGGCCGTCAGCGCCACCGGCAAGGCCGCTACCAACGCGGTCAAGACTGGCGCCGAGGCCACCGGCAAGACCGTCGGCAAGGTGGGCGGCGCGCTGGGCGCACTCAGCACCAGCGTGACGGTCGACGCGGATGTCGACGCCAAGGCCGACGCTGAGGCCGAAGCCGCGCAGCAGTAAGCAGGAAAGCCGCCGCGCGCCGATGGCGCGCGGCCTTGCAAAGCCTCCCGGAAACGGGGGGCTTTTTTGTTGCGCCCCAGGGCCGGGTTACGGCCGCTGTGCAGTGGTCTTGGGCAACTGTTGCTGCAGGCGCAGACCACGCGCCTGCAACCAATGCCGGTGCTGTGCGAAATCCGGCATCTGGCGCTCGACGCAACTCCAGAAACGCGTCGAGTGATCTGGGTGCAGCAAGTGGCAGAGCTCGTGTATCACGACATACCGGAACACTTCTGGCGGCGCCATCACCAGGCGCCACGACAAGCAGATCACACCGCCAGGATTACAGCTGCCCCACAGGGTTTGCGGATCGTTGATCTTCAGTTGCTGATACCTGACCCCGAGGCGCGCGGCCTCATGATCCAGCATCCGCAGTGCATCGCGCTGCGCCTGGTGCATCAACTCGCGCCGTAGAGCCTGCGCCAGTTTGAGGGGCTGGGCGAGCACGGGCTTGGGCGCGAACACGGTAATGGCTTCGGTCTCGAGGCGGATGCTGACCTGCCGCAGGCGGGCCGGCTCCACTCGCACCGGCACCGAGACCCCGCGCAACAGCAGCTCGTCACACCCATCCCAGCGCATGTCAGGCGGTGCAGGGTCCTGCGCCTCGCGCTCGGCGAACTCCCGGAGCTTCTCGCGCACCCAGTCGGTGCGCGACTGCAAGAAGGCCAGCGCGTCCGCGCGCGCAACCCAGCGTGGATAGACCAGCACCACTTCGCGACCGGAGCGCACTTCCACGCGGATATTGCGCGCCTTGGCACTCGCCTTCTCGCGCAGCCGATAGTCTTCCCGGAACAGCTCGTACTGCATGCAACCTCTTGGACACAAAAAGTACGCATAACGGCAAAAAAATGTTCAGCACCGGAGCGGGGCCTGCCATCACTGCATTTGCTGCGCCGCACATCCGGTTTATCCACAAGCTTATCCCCGCCGCTTGTCGATAAATCGACCCCTTCCGTCGCCACCGCCGAAGCGAACTGACTTTCATGTCAGTCAGCCTACTCCGCCGACATCCTAGCCGGCGTCGTAACCTATGCGCGCCAGCACGCCATCCAGCTCATCCAGCGAGTGAAACTTGATGCGCAACTCGCCCTGCCCTGACTTGTCCGACTGCACCGTGACCGGGCACGCCAGAAAATCAGACAGCTGCCGCTCCATGCGCTGCCAGTCGGACGCCTTGCCTGGGCGAAACACGATGCTGCTGTCACGGGACTGTGCAAGCCGGCGCTCGAGCTTGCGTACCGTAAGCTTGTGCCGGATGACTTGATCTGCCCAGCGTACCTGCTCATCCAGCGGAATGCCCGCCAGCACTTTGGCGTGCCCCAGGAACAGATGGCCCTCGTTGACCAAGGTTGCAACCTGCGGCGCAAGATTCAGCAATCGCAGATAGTTGCTGACGTATTCACGCGACTTGCCGACGCGCGCGCCGATCTCCTCGTGGGTCATTTCGAAGATCTCGCCCAGGCGCTTGAGCCCCGCCGCTGTCTCCATCGGAGTCAGCGACTCCCGTTGCAGGTTCTCGATCAGGCCGACAACAAAGGCTTCCGTGTCCGACAGGTCATCGCGGATCACGGCAGGAATTTCATGCAGCTGTGCCAGTTGCGCGGCGCGCCAGCGCCGCTCGCCCGCCAGCAACTCGTACCCCCAGACGCGCGTACGCAACACCACCGGCTGCACTACGCCGGACTCCCGGATGCTCTCGGCCAACTCCTGCAGCGACGCAGGATCAAAATGCCTCCGCGCCTGCTGACTGCCGGGGCGGATCAGGTCCACCGGAATTTCCCGTATCTCGCTCGCGGCTTTGTTGCGACTCATCCGCTCATTGTAAGTGCGTGCCGGCGTCGGCATGGAATAATGCACCCTCAACTGCAGGAAACAACCTATGGAAGACCAGTTTCGCGCCATTATCGAAGCAATCGGTGAAAACCCCGACCGCGAAGGCCTGTTGCGCACGCCGTATCGCGCTGCGCGTGCGATGGAGTTTCTGACTCAGGGTTATGAACAGGACATCGGCGAGATCGTCAACGGCGCCATATTCGAATCGACCAACGACGCCATGGTGATCGTCAAGGACATCGAGTTGTTCTCCATGTGCGAGCATCACCTGCTGCCTTTCATCGGCAAGGCACATGTCGCGTATCTTCCAGCAGGCAAGGTTATCGGCCTTTCAAAGATTCCCCGCATTGTCGACATGTACGCGCGCCGCCTGCAGATACAGGAAAGCCTTACTCAGGAGATCGGCAACTGTGTGCAAGGCGCGATTCAGGCGCATGGCGTCGCCGTCGTCATCGAAGCCAAGCACCTGTGCTCGATGATGCGCGGCGTGCAGAAGCAGCATTCGTCGATGGTGACCTCCTACATGCACGGCCGATTCCGCGAGGATCCGCGTACGCGCCAGGAGTTTCTGGACCTGATTCGCGGCTAGGCCGCAACCGTCAGCGCCCGCCGGACGTATGAAGGCAGAGCTGCCATCGGCTGAAATACCACTGACCCGAAGGGCCGGCTAAACTTGGCCGAGGCAGCGGGTTGTCAACGCTGGCTGCGGCACAAATTCATCGCCATTCAGACCCCTTGCGAGTGTGAGTCCATGATGTTGAGCACGACCAATCCCGATCTCCCCGCCCAGCGCGAAGTCCTGCGCGCGCTGGAACCCCAGGTCAGTGAGTTCATGGCGCGCCACAAGGCGACGCGCAAACTATGGATGCCCAGCGACCTGATGCCGGCAGACGAGCGCTCAGACGCCCAGCACGAGGCTGAACTGGCAGCCCTGCGCGAGCGTGCGCGCGGCCTGCCTGACGGGGTGCGCGTGGCGCTGGCGCTGAACCTGCTGACCGAAGAGGGGCTTCCGCATTTTCATCGTCTGGTCGCGGTCTACATGGGCTATGACAGTGTCTGGGCCGAGTGGAACAACCTCTGGACCGCGGAGGAGGACCGGCACGGCTGCGTATTGCGCGATTACGTGCGCGATGCCCGCGTATTCAACATGAAGGCGCTGGAGGTCATGCAGTACCAGTACATTGAGGCCGGCTTCAATCCGGACTGGAAAGACGACCCCTATCGCCTGCTGGCCTACACCAGCCTGCAGGAGAAGGCGACGCAGACTGCGCACTCCAATGCCGGCCGCATCGCGAGTCAGTACGAGCCCAAGCTGCAGAAGATACTCGCGCATATTTCCGCCGATGAATCTCGCCATTACGCGTTCTATCGCGACAGCTTCTCGCTGGCCCTGAAAGCCGACACCAATCGCGCGCTGGCCGCGCTGGCAGCCGTTGCCCCGGCCCTGGCGATGCCCGGCCACGCCATCGACGGCTACGCGCAGATGTCCGAGGTGGAGCGTCGTAGCGGCATCTACGGCCCGCGCGAGTACCTGAGCCTGGTCGAGGATCTGGTGCGCCACTGGGCCATAGACCAGCTGACCAATCTCTCCGCGATTGGGCGCGCAGCTCAGGAAAAGGTGATGAAACTGCCCGCGCGTCTGGCGCGGATGGCGGACTACATCGAATCGAAGGCGCATACGCGCAGCTTCTCGTTCGAGTTCATTTATCAGCGCGCCTTTGAAATGGCCGGCGGAGCGCCCAAGCGCTGATTGAAGTCCCTGCAGCGTTCACGCTTGTAGAGGCGGGGTCGGAATCACGCCAACTCGCCACGCGGTCGGCGCGCCGTTGCTACCATCCGCACACCCTCATTGTCTGGAGTCGTGTTGATGTCATCCACCGAACGCGTCCTGCGCGATCAGCGTGTGCTGGTTACCGGTGCAGGCAGCGGCCTCGGCCGCGCCCTCGCGCTCAAGTTCGCCAGCGACGGCTGGCGTGTCGCCTGCAGCGACCTGCGAGCAGAAACTGCCCACGGCACCGCAAGCGCCATCACCGCAGCCGGAGGCACGGCGCTGGCGTTATCTCACGACGTCACAAATGACACATCCTGGGAGCAGGTCATCGCCCAGATACAGCAGGCCTGGAATGGGCTCGATGTCCTGGTCAACAATGCCGGCGTAGCCACCGCCGGAACAGTAGCCGAATCACCGCTGCAGCAGTGGCAGTGGGTGCTGGACATCAACCTGCTGGGCTGCGTGCGCGGGGTGCGTGCGGTCGTCCCGCTGCTGACGGCGCAGCAGGGTGGACATGTGGTCAACGTGGCCTCGTTTGCCGGCATCGCCAATCCACCCGCCATGGCCAGCTATAACGTCAGCAAGGCTGCGGTGATCTCGTTGTCCGAGACGCTGCGCTTCGAGCTGGAGCCACTGGGGGTCGGGGTCAGCGTAGCCTGCCCATCTTTCTTCAAGACCGCGCTGATGGAAACCTCGGAGGCAAACGCGCCCGGTGGCACCCACAGCAGCGCGCCCCAGGTGCAGAAGATCGTTGGCCGGCTGATGCAGAAGGCAACGGTCACAGCCGAGGATGTCGCCGCAGATATCGTCGATGCGGTCAACCGCAACCGCTTTCTGGTAATCACCCACCCGGATGCGCGCCAGCGCTATCACCTGAAACGGGTCGCACCGGAGTTCTACTTCCGGATGGCGCGCAAGATGACCAGCAAGTTCCTGTCGCGCTGACCCGTGGCAACTGCCAACAAAAAAAGGGCGCTCCGCGGAGCGCCCTTTTTGTTGCATCGCCAATCCTATTTCGTTGCCTGCTTCTGTACGTTGCTCGGCTCGTAGTAGCTCGCCGTGAACGGCATTTCGATGGTCTCCGGGTCCTCGTTGTTCATCGCCTGTGCGAGGTACCGGTTGTTCTGCAGGTCGTAGATGGTTTCCATGATCGGCGAGTAGAACGGCTGATCGTAGGCCTGGATCGTATGCGCCTCCTGCCAGCGCCACATGGCGCCGCGACGGTCATAGATATCAACGAGCGAGATCTGCCAGCTGTCCTCGTCGAGATAGAACCTGCGCTTGGCATACATGTGGGTGGTGGTCGGCTTGACCTCGCCCTCGACCACCCAGACGCGGTGCAACTCATACCGCGCCAGATCCTGGTTGATATGCCCCTTCTGCACGATATCCCGAATCTTGTACTTGTCGCTGTGGATCACATACGAGTTGTACGGGATATAGACCTCCTTCTTGCCGACGATCTTCCAGGTGTAGCGATCGGTCGCACCATTGAAGGTGTCGGTCTGATCGTTGGTACGCAGGCCATCGGCTCCGGTACCGGGGTTGTCGTAGGCCACGTTGGGAGCACGGCGCAAACGGCGCTGCCCGGGGTTGTACTGCCAGGCGCGGCGTGGCTCCTTGACCTGATCCATGGTTTCGTGGACCAGCGTGATCGTGCCGGCCAACCGCGGCGGCGTCATCACGACCTGCAGGAAGTAGATGATGACGTTGTTCAGGCTTTCCGGCGTGGCACCCTTTTGCGTGTACGGAAACATCACGTCCTCACGCAGCTTGACCAGGTTGTAGTCGCCGGATGAGGTGACGGCGGCCTGATTGTTCCAGCGCCGGCCACTCTGGCCACGGTAACGCACCTTGTGGTTCCAGACCGGCTCAACGCCCGTCTTCGGAATCGGGAACGGTATGCCCATGATGGCGTTGACCAGCGCTTCCCCGCCGCCGCCAAGTTCGGCGTTCAGCGCGTTCTTGTAGTTGGCCTCGTAGACGAAATCCGGGTACGCCGCGGTACGCCGCGTCTGGTAGACGTTCATCTTGTAGGTGCTGGGAAACTTCTCGAACATCGCCAGCTGCCCGGCCGACAGCTTGTCTTTGTACTTGGCGACGTTGCCGCTATTGATCGTCAGCAGCGGCTTGTCCTGGGGGAACGGATCGCAGTAGCGCGTGCCCAGCCCCTGGTAACAAGGCGGCGCCTTGGTGAGCCCCCCTTCCCAGGCGGGGATGCTGCCGTCCTTGTTGCCGGCGCGCTCGGCGCCTACAGGGGTCAGCGTGGTCTTCAGCTTGGCGGCCTCATCGGCGCTGACCTTGGCAAGGGTGGGCAGCGCAACGACCAGGAACGCAAGCGCAACAGGCGATGCGTACTTCATTATGTTCTCTCCTCCTAGAAAGCGGGTTCGTAACGATAGTGTAGAAACCTCGGGGGGACCAGCCGATTCTCGCCTATCAGCCCATGAAACGCTTGCGCAGGCGCACTCCCGGCGCATTATCGTCGTAATAGGCCGGCAAGGCCGCAGCCTCAAGATAGCCGAGACGGGTATACAGCGCGCGCGCCGGACCGTTGTCCGTGCGCACTTCCAGCGACATCCCGATGCAGCCACGCCGTCTGGCCTCACGCTCGGCGGTGCGCACCAGACGCAGCCCCAGGCCACGCCCACGCACGACCGGATCAACCACCAGCGAGTAAATGCGCGCCCAGCGGCTGCCCTGCCGAGTCAGCATGACCAGCGCGGCCACCAGGCCGCCGCGCCAGACTGCCACCCAGATCGCAGCGCGCTCGTTTTGCAGGAAGCGGCGCAGCGCGGCGCGCGACATGCGATCGCCGGGAAACAACCGCTCCAGATTAAGAATGCCGTCGAGGTCCGCACTCCGGGCACGGCGGACCCGCGGGGACACGCTCATGTTCGCGTGCGCGCCTCCAGACGCCGAATGAAGTACTCCATGATGCGCCGGTAGAGCGCGTCCTTGAGCACCAGATCTTCAACGCCGAAATCGATGTTCGGGTTGTCATTGACCTCGATCACCTTGACCCGTTTGCCGAACTGCTTGAGGTCCACCCCGTAAAGACCGCGCCCCACGGCGCGCGCGGCCTGAACGGCGACGTTCAGGACCGGAAGCGGTACGTCCTTGATGTCCAGCGTCTCGTGGCTGCCCTCGACCTTCGCGCCATTGCCGGCCCGCTTGACGACCTGCCAGTGATCCTTGGCCATGTAGTAGCGACAGGCGTACAGCGGCTCGCCATCCAATACGCCGACACGCCAGTCGTACTCGGTGGGCTCAAACCCCTGCGCGACGATCAGATCCGAGCGCTCAAGCATGTCGCTGGCCTTGCGCCGCAGCTCAGCTTCGGTCTCCACCTTGATCACACCCTTGGAGAACTGCGAGTCCGGCTGCTTCAACACGCAGGGAAAACCCAGTTCGCGCCCGACCTGCGCCACATTGCGAGAATGAATCAGCAGCGTCTTGGGTTGCGGTATGCGATGGCGCTCCATCAACTGCGCGAGAAAAACCTTGTTTGCCGCTCTCAGGATCGACAAGGGGTCATCAACCACCACCAGGCCCTCGCGCGCGCCGCGACGGGCGAAGCGATACGTGTGGTGATTAACCGCCGTGGTCTCGCGTATGAACAGCGCATCGAATTCGGCGACCCGGCCGTAATCGGATTTGTCGAGAAACTCGACCTCGAAGCCCAAGTCCTCGGCGTGCTTCTCGAACAGCTTCAGGGCTCGTGCATTGGATGGCGGTTCCTTCTCGTCTTCATTGACCAGGATCGCCAGGTCATAGCGCGCGGCGTCGCGTCGCACCCGCGGAGAACGCTTGCGCCTGAAATGATCTCGCGCGGTGTCGTAGAGAAACTCCAGGTGCGACGTGGGCACCTCGCCGAGTGCGATCGGACCCAGGGTGTCGACGCGCCACTCGTCACCGCGAAACACGAACTTGGCCTGCAGCAGCGGCGCGGGGAACTGGTTGAACAGCGCACGCGCCAGGCGACCGTGACGCTTGGCCAGGCTCTCTCCGAAGTACACGTTCATCACGTACTCGGCTGACCCGATCCGCGCCAGCGAACGCTGGATCAGCTCCTCGATCTCGTCGTTGATGATGCGCGGACTTTCAGCAAGCTTGAGATCCTGGATCGTGGTGATCTCGGGCAAGGGCTTGTGCCCGCGGGCCCCGGCCAGCAGCGACACGTAGTACCCAGTGGTCTGGTAACCGAACGATCGGCACAGGTTGTAGACCCTGAGTTTGCGCGCCCGCGTGTGGGTTTCGTGGGTCAGGTACTCCAGCGCCGTCACGACCTCTATGCCCGGGATATCCACGGGCCAATCTGCGCGCTGGTCGACGACAACAATACCCGTCACAGCCGCACGTCCGACGCAGCTTGTGGAGGTTCAGCGGATGCGGCAGATTCGACGGGCATGCAGAAGCCGTATAGGTGATGAGGTATGGGGGCTGCGGCCACGGCATCGTACCATGAGGTCCTGGCGGCACAGGATGACCCGCCGCACCGCGAAGGTGGGGCGCGAAACGCGTGGGGGACGACATGAACAGAGCATGGAGGGCCGGCGTCGGCGCCGCGTTGATCGCACTTGGCGCACCGGCGCTGGCACAGGGTCCGGGACTGCAGGCGGCCCGCGTGGTGGGCACGGTCGAGCGCGAGCGCGATTCCAGCTGGGCGTCACTGGATGTTGCCGCGCGCATCTACGACGGCGAGCGCATACGCACCGGCGAAAGCGGCCGGGCCGAACTGCTGCTGGCGGGCACCCACCCGCTCCAGCTCGGCAGCAGCGCCCTCGCATTGCTGTTCAGCAGCGAGCTTGCGAACCCGCCATCGCGCATGGGCCTGGCGCGGCTGGTACTAGAGCGGGGCGCGCTTTACGTCGATGCCGGCGGCCCCGGCAGTCGCGCTCCGGCCGACCTGCGGATCAACCTTGGTCAGTTGCGAATGCGGATTTTTGGCGCCGAGGCATGGATGGAGACCACGCCCGCTGGCGAGGAGGTCTGCCTGCTGCGGGGGGCCATCGAGATTCAGACCCCGAACGGCGCAGAGCGCCTAGATCAGCCCGGTTCATGCCTGCGCTGGGGCAGTGTAGGGGTGCAGCGCCTGGCGCCCGACAGTGTCGGGCCGCTGGACGCGCGGCTGGCGATGACCGCGCTGGCGTCGCAGCCTGCAGCACTGGCCACAGTCCCTGCAGAGCCACCCGATGGAAGCCCGACTCCGCCCGTGACCGCCGAGCCACCGGTCGCCACGGGGAGTGCGCGCAGCTGGCGACTGGTGCTGGCCTCGCTGCCCACCCAAGCCGCTGCCACCCAGGAGGCTGAGCGTCTGCTGGCGCAAGGCATCGACGTCGTCGTCGAGCCCGGCGAGGTCCGGGGGCGTACGACCTATCGCCTGACGTTTGGCGACTACAGCTCGCGGGCCGAGGCGCAGCAGGCCTTGCGCCACGAGCGCGAGCTCGCCGGGTTCCCGCGCGCCTGGCCATTGCAACTGCCGTGAGCAGGCCGCAGCTCTCCGTCGTCGTCCCCACCCTCAACGAAGCTGAACACCTGCCGCTGCTGCTGGCGGACCTTCGACAGCAGCAGGGCTTGAACCTGGAAATCGTGGTGGCCGATGGCGGCTCCAGCGACGATACCGTTGCGCTTGCGCGGGCCGCAGGTGTTGCGACGGTGGCGACCGCCGCCCGCGGACGTGCGCGCCAGATGAACGCGGGGGCCGCCGCCAGCACGGCAGCGACGCTGCTGTTCCTGCATGCCGACAGCCGGCTTGAGGTCCCCAGCCTGCTGCGGCAGGCGATCGCGGCCCACGCTGCCGCGCGCACCGATGGCGGCTGCGTCGCCGGCCATTTTGCCGTGCGCTTCACCGATGGCAGTCCGCAGAATGCGGGGCTCTACGCGTGGCTGGCGGGCAAGTCCCGCAGCAACCGCCCGTACAGCATCAACGGCGATCAGGGGCTCCTGATCACGCGCAGCGATTTTGAGGCACTGGGCGGCTATCGCGCCGAACTGTCGGTACTGGAGGATCAGGATTTCGCCGCGCGCATCCGCCGCCACGGGCGCTGGCTGCTGCTGCCTGGAGCGCTGCTGACCTCAGCCCGCCGCTTCGAAGTCGAAGGCGCGGCGGCGCGCTACCAACTGATGGCGGTCATGATGGGGCTGTGGTCCGCCGGCTGCGACGCGTTCTTTGCGCGCGCACCGCAGGTCTATGCCCAGCAATCCCGGGCACAGCGGCTTGACCTCAAGCCTTTCGTGAAACTCGTTGCCGTCCTGCTCCGCGAACAAGGCCTTGGCGCGGCAGTGACGCTGTATCGCGTGGGTCGCTTTGTGCAGGAGAACACTTGGCAGCTGTTTCACTATCTGGACTGGCGCGGCGGCAATGAAGGTCGCTGGCTGCGGCGCTACGACCACTGGATCGAACCGCTGATTGCGCACCCGCTGGGCAACGCGGTTGCTGCCATCATCACCGTCATCTGGTTCTTTGTGTGGCTGCCGCTGACGCTGCGTCGCGCATGAAAAAGGCGGGCATGATGCCCGCCTTTTATCAATAGCCCGCGGCTTGCCTCAGGCGCGCTTGCGCTCGTGCTCCTTGAGGAAGCGCTTGCGTACGCGAATCGACTTCGGCGTCAGCTCGACCAGCTCGTCGTCGTTGATGAACTCCAGCGCCTGCTCCAGCGAGAAGCGCACCGGCGGCGTCAGGATCAGCTTCTCGTCGGCACCCGCCGACCGCATATTGCTGAGCTTCTTGCCCTTGAGCGGATTCACCACGAGATCGTTGTCACGTGAGTGGATGCCTACGATCTGGCCCTCGTAGACCTCGTCGCCATGCGCAACCATCAGACGACCGCGATCCTGCAGGTTGAACAGCGCGTACGCCAGGCACATGCCCATTTCATTGGCGATCATGACGCCGTTATGCCGCTGGCCGATGTCGCTGGACTCCGCCTGCGGGCCGAAATGATCGAAGTTATGGAACAGCAGACCGGTACCGGAAGTCGCTGACATGAACTCCGTCTGGAAACCGATCAGGCCGCGCGACGGGATTGTGTACTCCAATCGCACCCGACCCTTGCCGTCCGGCACCATGTTGTTCATCGTGCCGCCCCGTTCGGCCAGGCCCTGAATCACGAAACCCTGGTTGGCCTCCTCGACATCGGCCACCAGGGTTTCATACGGCTCGCAGATCTTGCCGTCGATCTCCTTCAGGATCACCTGCGGACGCGACACCGCGATCTCGTAGCCCTCGCGGCGCATGTTTTCCAGCAGGATGCCGAGGTGCAGCAAGCCACGGCCGGATACCTCGAACTGGTCGCCCGTGCTCATCGGCTGCACGCGCAAGGCGACGTTGGTCTTCAACTCGCGCGTCAGTCGGTCGCCGATCTGACGGCTGGTTACAAACTTGCCTTCCTTGCCGGCAAACGGCGACTTGTTGACCTCGAAGGTCATCGTCATCGTCGGCTCGTCCACCTGCAGCGTCGCCAGTTGCTCCGGCGCCTTGACGTCGCAGATCGTCTCGGAGATGCCGAGGTCTTCGATGCCGGTGATGGCGACGATATCGCCAGCCTCGGCCTCCTGCACCTCGACCTTGTCCAGGCCCATGAAGCCCAGCACCTGCAGCACGCGGCCCTGGCGCTGCGTGCCATCACGCGCGATCACGGTAACCGGCATGTTCGGGCGCACCTTGCCGCGCTTGATGCGGCCGGTGCCGATCACGCCGACGTAGCTGGAGTAGGCCAGCGACGTCACCTGCATCTGGAACGGGCCTTCGGCATCCACTTCCGGCGGCGTGACCTTGTCGACGATCGCCTGATACAGCGGCTCCATCGTGCCTTCCCGGATGTCAGGCGAATTGCCCGCGTAGCCGTTGAGTCCGGAAGCGTAGATGAACGGGAAATCCAGCTGCTTGTCGTTGGCGCCCAGGCGATCGAACAGCTCGAACACCTGATCGACCACCCAGTCAGCGCGCGCGCCGACGCGGTCAATCTTGTTCAGCACCACGATCGGATTCAGGCCCATCGCAAACGCCTTCTGCGTCACGAACCGCGTCTGCGGCATCGGGCCGTCGACCGAGTCGACCAGCAACAGCACCGAATCGACCATCGACAACACGCGCTCGACCTCACCGCCAAAATCCGCGTGTCCCGGTGTGTCGACGATGTTGATGCGGTATTCGATGTTGGTGCGCTTGTCCATCCAGCGTATCGCCGTGTTCTTGGACAGGATCGTGATGCCGCGCTCGCGCTCCAGATCATTGGAGTCCATGACGCGCTCGCCGAGGTTCTCGCGCGAATCAAGGGTCTGCGACTGGCGCAGGAGCTTGTCCACCAGCGTGGTCTTGCCGTGGTCGACGTGAGCGATGATGGCGATGTTGCGGAGATTCTGGATCATGGGGTCCGACGCATTTGCTGCGGCGCATCAAAAAGGGCGCGCATTGTACGTTAGCGGCCTTGACAGTGCACCACAGTGCCCCCTGCCCCCCGGCGAGCGTCAGGCGCTGAGCTGCACCGCAGCCGCGGCGGTTCTGGCCCTCTCGCGCGCCTGTTCGATGGAGTCGCCCAGCGCCAACGCCACCCCCATGCGGCGGCGTCCCGTCACTTCGGGCTTGCCGAACAGCCGGATCTGGGTATCAGCCTGCTGCAGCGCCTGCGCCAGCCCGTCATAGCGCGGCGCAGCGTGATGACCCTCAAACAGCAACGCGCAGGACGCCGCCGCGCCGCGGCCACGGATGTTGGGCAATGGCAGGCCCAGCACCGCGCGCACATGCAGGGCGAATTCGGATAAGTCCTGTGAAATCAAGGTCACAAGACCGGTATCGTGGGGCCGCGGCGAGACCTCTGAGAAGATCACCTGCTCACCCTGCACGAACAGCTCGACCCCGAACAGGCCCCGCCCGCCCAGCGCCTCGGTAATGGCGGCAGCGACCGCCTCCGCCTTTTTCAGCACCGCCGCCGGCATCGGATGGGGCTGCCAGGACTCGCGGTAGTCGCCATCAATCTGGAAGTGGCCGATCGGCGCGCAGAAGGACGTGCGGTCGCCGGACTCGCCAGGCCCGGCTGCGTGGCGCACCGTCAGCAGCGTGATCTCGTAATCAAAGGGCACGAACCCCTCGATGATCACGCGGCCGGCACCGGCGCGCCCGCCCGCTTGCGCGTAATCCCAGGCCTTGTGCAGATCGGCAGCGGTTTTGACCAGTGACTGGCCCTTGCCTGACGACGACATCACCGGCTTGATGACGCAGGGCATGCCCAAGGCCTCGATGGCCGCAGCATAGTCCTCGTAGGTATCGGCGAAGCGATAGGGCGAGGTCGGCAGCTGCAGCTGCTCCGCCGCCAGACGGCGGATGCCCTCGCGGTCCATCGTCAGTCGCGCGGCCTGGGCGGTCGGAATCACCGTGTAGCCCTCGCGCTCCAGCGCCTGCAAGGTCGGTGTGTGGATCGCCTCCAGCTCAGGCACGATGAAATGCGGCCGCTCCAGTTCGATCACGCGCCGCACTTCCGCGCCATCGAGCATGCTGATGACGTGACTGCGGTGCGCAATCTGCATGGCCGGGGCATGGGCGTAGCGGTCTACCGCGATCACCTCGACGCCAAGGCGCTGCGCTTCAATCGCCACTTCCTTGCCCAGTTCGCCACTGCCGAGCAGCAACATCCGGGTCGCGCCCGCGGTCAGGGGAGTGCCAAGCATCGTCATGGGGGTTCCTCTCCAGTTCGAATTCGCGTAGCCGGGGGCGCTTCCGCCACCACGCCGTCACCTGCGCAGGTTAAGCTAATTCTATTCAAGAGAACCCACTGACATGGCCCGCCGCACCAAGATCGTCGCTACTCTCGGCCCCGCAACCGATGACCCCAAAGTCCTGAAACGCCTGCTGGCCGCCGGGGTTGACGTGGTCCGCCTCAATTTCTCGCACGGCAAGGCCGAGGACCACCGCCGCCGCGCCGAGCAGGTGCGCGCCGTAGTCGCCGAGCTCAAGCTCGATGTCGGCATTCTTGCCGATCTGCAAGGCCCGAAGATCCGGATCGAATCGTTCGCCAATGGACCGGTCGAACTCCAGGAAGGGCAGACCTTCACGCTTGACACCGCGCTTGGCACCAACGCCGGTGACGAGACCGTGGTGGGCTGCGCCTACCAGGACCTGCCGCGCGATGTGGCCCCCGGCAGCACGCTGCTGCTCAACGACGGCGCCATCACCATGCGCGTGGACGCCGTAGAGGGCACTCGCGTGATCTGCACGGTTCTCGTGGGCGGCGCGCTGTCGGACCGCAAAGGCATCAACAAGCAGGGTGGCGGCCTGTCGGCAGCCGCGCTGACCGACAAGGACAAGGAAGATCTGCGCACCGCGGTGGCGCTGGACGTCGACTTCATCGCCGTCTCGTTCCCGCGCAAGGCCGCCGATATGTGGGAAGCGCGCGGACTGGTCAAGGACGCAGGCGGCAACGCGCAGCTGGTCGCCAAGATCGAGCGTGCCGAAGCCCTCGCCGAATTGCGCGAGCTGATCGGCGCCAGCGATGTGGTGATGGTGGCGCGCGGAGACCTCGGCGTGGAGATCGGCGATGCCGAGTTGCCAGGCTGGCAGAAGCGCATCATTGCCGAGTCGCTCGAGCAGAACAAAATGGTCATCACCGCGACGCAGATGATGGAGTCGATGATCGCCAGCCCGATCCCGACTCGAGCCGAGGTGCTGGACGTCGCCAACGCCGTCATGGACGGCACCGACGCGGTGATGCTGTCGGCAGAGACCGCGGCGGGCAAGTACCCGGTAAAGGCCGTCGAGGCCATGGCGCGCGTCTGCATCGGCGCGGAGGCCAGCATGGAGATCAGCCCACGCCGCAGCGCTCAGCGCTTCAACACACACTTTGCGCGCACCGACGAGGCCATTGCGATGGCCACCGCGTGGGCCGCGCGCAACATGCGCGCAACCGCGATCATCGCGCTGACCGAATCCGGCGCCACAGCACTGATGATGTCTCGCACCGAAGCGCAGATTCCGATCTATGCGCTGACCCGCCACGAGCGCACGCGCCGGCGCATGGCCATGTGTCGAGGCGTGTTTCCGGTCGCGTTCGATCCCGCAGAGCTTGGCGGCCTGACGCAGGTGCGCGAGGCCATCGACTGCCTGAAGTCGCGCAATGTGGTTGCAGACGGCGATCGCGTGCTGGTGACCAAGGGCGATGGCTCCGGCTCCGGTGGCACCAATTCCATGAAGATCGTGAAGGTCGGCGAAGCCTGACGGCCGTCTGGCAGCGGCCGACCAGGGGCTCCCGATCCATCGGCGTCGGGCGTACCCTTGAGATTCGCGCGCCCGACCAGGAGCCTGCCATGTCAGCCCTTCCCAGCTTCACCGTCATCGGCCACCGCGGCGCCCGCGGGCATGCCCCCGAGAACACGCTGCTGTCTGTGGACACGGCGATCCGCCTGGGCGCGCACTGGGTAGAAGTCGACGTCCAGCACCACGCCGGCGAGATCTGGCTGATGCACGATCTCACGCTGGACAGAACGACCAATGGCCGCGGCCTGCTGACCGACCACAGCGCCGCACAACTACGCAGCTTCGATGCCGGTCAGGGCGAGCCGATTCCGACGCTGCCGGAAGTGCTGGACCTGGTCGAACAACGCGTGGGCATCAATATCGAACTCAAGAGCTGGAACGGCTGCGCCGCCGCGGTTGCTGCCTGCCTGCGCGAACGCCTCGCGGACGGCTGGCCGTCAAACCGGCTCATGGTGTCTTCGTTCCATCTGCCCGAACTGTGGGAGTTTCGGCAAATGCTGCCGGAGGTGCCGGTGGCCGTGCTGTATTGCGGCGTGCCGCTGGACTGGGCCGGCATAGCGGTCGAGATGGGCGCGCGCTGCCTGCATCTGTCCGACGAGTTTGTCGACGAGAAGCTGCTGGCCGATGCGCATGCGCGGGAACTGCGGGTCAACGTGTATACCGTCAACCATCCGGATGAGTTGCGCCGCATGCGCGCTCTGGGCGTGGACGGCGTATTCA
Organism: Solimonas sp.; assembly: GCA_041612095.1. Classification (GTDB taxonomy): domain Bacteria; phylum Pseudomonadota; class Gammaproteobacteria; order Nevskiales; family Nevskiaceae; genus Solimonas. The sequence goes on from JBFJJW010000001.1 coordinate 47,226, forward strand.
CCGATTTCCCCGAGCGCGCGCTGGCGCTGGCATAGGCGCCCAGCGCGCGTTCGGGCAGGCGCTTAGCCGCCCAGCAACTGCCTGACGACCGGCTCCATCGCGCGCAGACCCGCGGCGCGCCCTATATCCAGCGCGTCTTCCACACTTTTGCCGTGCAGCTGCTGCGCACGTAGCGCAAACAGCGCACCCACACGATTGCTGCTGGCGCAGTGCACCAGCACGGCAACGCCTGCATCGTCCAGTGCGGCGTCGAGCCGTTGCACGTTTTCCGCGCTCAGGTCGCCGGGGCCGGCAACTGGGATGTTGACGTAATCGAGCCCAAGCTCCCGTGCCAGTGCCGCCTCGTCATAGCCGATCGGCTCGCTGTGCGGGCGCAGATTGACGACGCGCCTGATCCCGCGATCGCGCGCGGCACGCAGCTGATCCGGGCTGGGTTGACCGGCGGTGGCGATGTCCGCAAACGGTTGACCGGCCTGCGGAAATTCTGGAAGCAGTGGGGTATGCATAGCGTCGGGGCTCAAAGAAGGCATGAGACGGAACGAGCAGCTTACTCGAGCCCGGGCGCCAAACAACAAGGCCGCCCGAAGGCGGCCTTGATACGGACTGCTTGGCTGAATGGCCCTGCGGCTTAGCCGCCGTAGATCGCCTTGAACTTGGCCATGGCATCCGCCGGCTTGGCCTTGGCCGCAGCCTTGCAGTTCTGCACGAAGATCAGCGTCCTGCCCTCAGGGCCGGCACCAACCTGGGTGATGCCGCAGGGTACTTCGCCGGACTTCTGGAACGCCTGGAGGTCCTGGCCGTTCTCGAACACCCAGATCTTGCCGTGCTTATGGACCTCGCCGTAGAAGCCCTTGTCGATGCCGACCAGCTGGCCCTCGAACATCTTCTCGGCCGCGCCGCGGTAGCCCACGGTCTTCTCCATGGCCTTGGCTTCCTTCTTCAGCAGCCCCAGCTTCACGGTTTCGCCGCTCGGACCGGCGCCGATCTTGGTCACAACCAGCGGAATTTCGTCGGTCTTCAGCCACTGCTGATAGGCCTCGAGGTCAGCCAGCACGTAGATGCGGCCTTCCTTGTGTACCTCGAAGTAGTCATCATTGTTTTGCGCTTCAGCAAGGCGCTTGGCCGCCAGCTCCTTGTCGTAAACCTTCTCGGCGTCGGCGCCCATCCAGCCGCCCGGCGTGCTGCAGCCGGCCAGCAAGGCAACCAGCACCGCGGCTACGGCGATCTGTGCGTTCTTCAACATGTCCATCTCCCTGGGGTATTTTTGAGCCGGACAAGAATGACGCGCCTGTTTTGCAGTTGCGTGACAGCACCTCACCGGCCCTTTGCCGGAGAGGTCAGGCCCCCGGATGCCATCAATGCGGCGCAATTGCGGGGATAGCTAAGGTGCGGCCTGCGCAGAGAGCCAGTCGGCGGTCTCTCGCCACAGGCCGTCGCGCTGCGCCTCACGGAAGTACCCAAAGTGTCCGTAGGTGTGGCCGGCTTGGCGCTCGAGATGCCGATGTTCGATGTGCGCTGCAGGGTAGTGCGCGTGCAAGGCTTCGACCGCAGCCTTGGAGGCATAGCCGTCATCGGCGAAGCTGAACGACAGTATCGGCTGCTTCAACCTGGCGTAAGCGCCGATGTCGATCCGGTGCCGCGCGTCAAACAGATACCCGGGGGAGAGTCCCCACGCAGCCCATTGCCGCATCACGCTACTGGGAATATCCACCGAAGCAAACCCCAGCTTGCGCGCCGGAAACGTCCGGCCGCGACCCAGCAGCGGCACCAGTACGCGCCACATGAACTCGATCTGCATTCGGTCCTTGAGCGCGTAGCGCCGCGGGTATGGCGCCGAAGCAGCCACGAACACCATCGCGTCTAGCTCGCCAGCGCCCGCTGCAAGACCTGGAATTTGGCCGCCGACGCTGTGCCCTACCAGAAACAATCGGGGGGCTTGAAGTTCGGTACGCGCCGCGAGCAGCGCAGCCTGCAGATCCTGGCGCCCCCAGTCGGCAAGCTTGATCTGATCGGCCGCGACCTCTGCGCCCGCGCCATCGATACCGCGATAGTCAAAGCACAGCGTGTCGTACCCCTCAAGCTGCAGAAACGCCGCAAACTTCTGATAGAAGCGCCGAGGTACGCCCAGCGCTGGCGCAATGACCACCGCTCCTCGCGGCCGCTCTGCAGCCCTTAGTACGGTAGCCGGAAGCGTGACGCCGTCGGCACAGGTCAGCGTGAGCGTAGCGGTCATGTCGGTGTATCCAGAAAGTAGCGGTACAGATCGTACGCGGCCACCACGGCCAGGCCTAGACTGGCGACGAGATCGACGCGCACCACGCGCCGAATGGCGTCATTGCCACCCCCTTCCAGGCCGGCAATGGCGATGAAACTGAGCATGCTCAACAGCCCCACCCCCAGCGCGACGGGGCGCAGACCCGGCAGCGCGACCGCAGACACCAGCAGCATGCCTACGACAGAGAACAGCACGGCGCGATGACGCAACAGTATGCGCAAGCTGGCGTCGTCCCCGTCGAACCCGTACAGCGCACGCAGATGATCGCCGCCCAGCACCCCGCTCACCGGAATCAGGTGCACCAGTCCGACCAGCCCAATGATGACCATCGCGACGGTGTTCATGGAGTCAGGCCAGCGCTGCGCGCTGCGGCGCCGTACCGAGACTGCCGATAAACAGATACAGCAACGGCCCGAAGGAGCCCAAGGTCAGCGTCAACACGACATAGGGCCAGACGTTGCGTCCGCTACGGCGCGCATCGCCGAACATCCAGATCATGACCAGCGCGCACGCGATCACCAGATCGACCCCGACCTGCCAACCCGCGCTGCTGACCAGCAGGTGTTCGAAGATTCCGAGATAGCCGACGTCCATCACGGCATAGCCGGTCAGCACTGCGAAAGCCGCCAGAATCAGCCCGAGTACGAGTGTTTTCCAGTTCATTGTTGAATCTCCTGTGTTGTGATGTCGACCGCCGACCCATGAGTCGCGGCAGCCAGAGATTGGCGCCGACGGTGCGGCGATTCAATTACGCCCCAGGTAATCGACTGACTGAATCTGCGTGCCACAATGCACCCATGCAAACGCATTCCGACCACGCTCCGTTCGGCGATCTCTTGCGCGGCACACGCCGCTCCAGGCGGCTGTCGCAGCTGGATCTGGCGCTACAGGCCGAGGTGTCGCAGCGGCATCTGAGCTTCCTTGAATCGGGCCGCGCCAGACCCAGCCGCGAAATGGTGCTGCAGCTGGCTGCAACGCTGGACTTGCCGCTACGTGATCGCAACCGCTGGCTGCAGAGTGCAGGCTATGCGGGCATCTATCCGCAGCGCGCACTCGACGCCCACGAGATGCAGCCGGTGCGCGCAGCGCTTGAGCTACTCCTGAAGCATCACGAGCCGCTGCCGGCCGTAGTCTGCGATCGCGCTTGGAATCTGTTTATGGCCAATTCGGCGGTCAACAGGGTCTTCGGTCTGCTCGGTGATCTGGACAGTATCTGGCAGGCGGTCTGTGGCGACGGCCCGCGCAACCTGCTCAAGATGACCTTCCACGAGCAGGGCATGCGCCCTTACATCGTCAACTTCGAGGAAGTCGCCAAAGCATTGCTGGCACACACCGCACGCGAGGCACAGCAGCATCCCCAGGTTGAGGCGGTGTTGGACGACATCCTGCGCTATCCGAACCTGCCGGCCGGGCTGCATCAGATCGACCTGGAGCATCGCGCGCCACCGGTGCTGCCGACGCACTTTCGTGTACATGGTGTCGACCTGCACCTGTTCTCGATGGTCACCACCTTCGGCACACCGCAGGACCTGACGACCGACGAGTTGCGCGTCGAGAGCTTCTTCCCGGCGAACGAGGCCAGTGCCGCGCTGTTGAGAACACTGGCCGGAAGCGCCTGAGCTTCAGTTCGGATCAGGCGAGCCAAGGCCGACTTCTGATCAGGGCAGGCGCGCCAGCGCCAGTGCCGCCGTCTCAACCTCACGATCCAGCGCCCGCCCGGTGCCCTCCTGCGTGCGCCCGTGCCCGCGAAACAGCGATAGCCCTTCAAGCAGCGACATGATCAGGATTGCGCGCCGCCGGCGAGCCGCTACAGGCATACGGGGCTCCAGGGCCTGGATGCATTGCTCGATCGCGTTCCGATATGCGGCGTAGAAGTGGTTAACCGTGCGCGCCACATCGGCGTCGCGGGCGGACAATGCCCACAGCTCCCAGAACAGCCGACAACTACGCGCACTGTCCTGGCTGCCTAGCGCGTATCGCACGAGGCTCTGCAGATCGACAGCGATGCCCGACTCGAGCTCGATACGCGCGCGCTCAAGCGCGCGCACAAACAACGCATCGATCACTGCGTGCGGTGTGGCGTAGTAGTACTGCACATTGGAAAGGCGGATACCGAGCTGCTCAGAAAGCTTGCGCATCGAGAAGCCGGCATAGCCGTCCTCGATGAGCAGGGTTTCAGCGGCATCCAGTATCGACTCACGACGGCGGCGGCCCTTGGGGCTTGCGGGCGCCTCTGCAGACGGCATTGCGGTAGACATGGGCGGAGCATAGCAGATAGGTCTATTGACCAATTATGATTTATTTGGTTACATGACCAAATCAATGGAGAGAGGCTGTCATGTCCAGAGTTCCCGTAGCGAGCCGCCGTGGTTTTCTCAAACTGGGCCTGTTCGCGTCCGCCGCAGCCGTCTGCTTGGCAACGATCCAAAAGCTTGGGCCGGCCCCGGGGCGCTACGAAGGCCTGCTCGGCGCTGAGCGCCCGCGACTTCTGTCGCGCAAGGCGTTCGCGACGCTGACGCTGTTCACCATGGATGTGGTCGGCGCAGCGCCTGGTGCCGTCACCGTGCAGCAGACGCGCACGGCGGCGCGCATCGACCTGGAGCTGTCGATCGTCGGCGGCAAGCTGGCCGCGGATATCCGCGCGGCCTTGGCACTGCTGGAGCATGGGCCGCTGCTGGACGGTGAACTGGCGCGCTACAGCACGCTGCCCGCTGCGCAACGGACGGCCTACCTACGCCGACTGCAGACCGGCAGCAACGTCACCCTGCGCAGCGTCTACAACGGACTGCGCTTTCTGGCGATGTTCTTCTACTACAGCGATGACAACACCTGGCCTCGGCTCGGTTATCGCGGCCCGTGGGTGCCCGAGAAAGTCTTCGCTGGCGGCAACCGCATCGCCAACCTGGACGCTCGAGCATGATCATCGAAGCGACGCAGATCACCGACCATCGCAGCGAAGATGTCGATGTTGTCGTAATCGGCAGCGGCTGCGGCGGCGCAACCGTCGCACTGGATCTGGCGCGCGCCGGGTACTCGGTGCTGATCCTCGAACAGGGGGGCCACTACAGCGCCGCCCGCGGCGATCTCGATCAACGTTCCGACAACATGTTGGCACGCATCGACGGTGGACGCGGCCTGGACACCAGCCTCAACGGCGAACTCGCACTGATGTACGGCAACTGCGTCGGCGGCGCCAGCGTGCATTACTGGGCCGATAGCTGGCGTCTTCCGCAGGACCGCGCCGACCTCTATGAGACGCTGGGCGTCAGCGGTCACGGACATGCCCGGCTTGCACCGATCTTTGACCGCCTGGAACGCGACCTGAACGTCCATGTCGCAGGCCCGCAGTACTACAACCGCATGAACCAGCTATTCGATGTCGGCGCAAAGCAGCTGGGCTGGCATGTCGAGGGCGTACCGCAAGCACGCAAAGGCTGCGTGAGGAGCGGCCACTGCTATCAGGGCTGCTCCTTCGATGCCAAACAGAGCCAGTTGGTAACGCACATACCTGCAGCACTGGCCGCCGGCGCACGCGTCTACAGCGACTGTCGCGTTGATCGCATCCTCACCGATCCGCGCAGCGGGCGGGCGACCGGGGTGCAGGCAAGGTTCATCGATCGCGCCACCCATCAACCAAATGGGGGCAGCTTGAGCGTCCGCGCACGAGCCGTGGTTCTCGCCGCTGGCGGCTACGGCTCGGCCGTCCTATGGCTGCGCTCGCAGTTGCCCGACGGCAACGGCATGGTCGGCAAAAACCTCTACACCAACCCCAATCCTTACCTGTATGCGCTGTTCGACGAGCCTGTCCGACTCTGGGAGAACATTCCTGCAGCAACCGGCACCAGTGACTTCCGGCTCGCGCGTTACGAGCACGGACGCTACGTCGAGGGCGGCTACCTTCTGCATCCCAATCAGCTGCAACCGGAGTTCCTGGCCGTGACGCTGCCGGGCTTTGGCGACGAACACTGGAATCTGATGGAGCAGTTGCCGTACATCGGTAGCGCCGTGTCGTGGATCGACGACGTTCACGGCGGCCACATCACGCTCGCATCCGACGGATCGCCGCGCTACCACTACGCGCTGCAGGGCGACGACCTGCTCAAGATCCGCGATGCGTTCAAGAAGCAGGCCCTGCTGCTGTTCGCTGCCGGAGCGCATCAAGTCATCGTGCCGGATAGCGCAGGCACGCGGCTGCAACGTCCGGAGCAGATCGCGGTATTCGACACACTCGATATCCAGAACGGCGCCGTGCTCTACGGGGCCCCGCATCCTGCTGGCACCCTGCGCATGGGCGACGACCCTGCGCGCGCCGTGGTCGCCTGCAACCACCAAGCGCACGAAGTCCCGGGGCTTTATGTGGCCGATCCCAGTGTCTGGCCGTTGCCGCCCAGCGTCGATCCGTCACTGACGATCATGGCGTATTCAGTGATTGCCGCCGAAGCCATTGCGGAGCACCTCTCATGAAAGCGGCTCGTGTGGGCCTGGGCGCGTTGATGCTTGCGTTGGCGCTGAACTACCTGCTCGCCGCCATCAGCATCGCCTCAGGCGACTTCGACCGCATCGGCCTACCAGCGGTCATGATCACGATGGAGTTCTGGGGCAATCTGCTGCAGGGGTTCGGCTGGATCGTTGTGCTCATCGCGTGGCGAGGCAGCAGAAGCCCAGCCGGTGCGGCACTCGCTGCGTTCATGGCCGGCATGTTTTTCTGCGACGTGCTGACCACTTGGCCGTTGGACATGCCGCTCCCGCCGGGTTTTCTGTACTGGGGCAGTGCCGCAGCGTTGTTGCAGCTGGGCATCGCCCGCCTCGTGCTCGGTGCGGGCGCCGACCACCGCACTCCCCATCTGCCTATGTGGCATTGGGCGTTGCTGCTGCTTGCCACCGCTGGCTTCGCAATCCTTTCGGTACTCCTGACGCCAACCGCGGTTACCGCTGCAGGCTTGCCACCGGAGGTGGCACCGCTGCACCGCCTGACGCTTGCCGCCATGTCGGTGACCCTGGCGCTCATCGTCGTACTGCTATGGCATCGGAAAGCGGTCGGTGTGTGGGCGCTGTATCCACTTGCGGGCATGTGGTGCTGGGAAATGCTCACCACCGCGCTGCTGACGCCATGGCCCGGGCCGCCTGCACAGGCCTGGTGGGGCCCCTTCAGCGTCGCCGCCCTGCTGGCGGTCGCGCTTCGCCAACATCCTCCTTCAGCCCAAGGGACATAACGCATGAACAGAATTCTCATCGCCGGCGGCTATGGCGTTGTCGGCAGCCAGATCGCGCAGCTTTTGGCGCAGCGCCAGCCCCATCTCGAACTGCTACTCGGCGGACGCCACCCTCAGCATGCGGCGGCCCTCGTCGATCGCCTGCCACATGCGCGCGCCGTTCGCCTCGATCTCGAGGCCGACGACCCGCTCAGCATGCTGGAGACCAGGCCGGACCTGGTCATGGCCGTCGCCAACGATCCGCATGATCGGCTGTTGCTCAGCGCGCAACGCCATCAGGTTGCCTTGATCGACATCACCCGCTGGACCGCCCGCGTCCAGGACGCGCTATGTCTCGCTGCGACCGGCCCGACACGCGCGCCCATCGTGCTGGCCTCGTCTTGGATGGCCGCCATACCGGCCACATTGGCAGTTGACGCCGCGCGGGGCTTTTCCGCACTCGCGCGCATCGATCTGGATGTCCTGTATGCCTTGCACGATAAGGCCGGCCCGAATTCGGTGGAGTACATGGACCGGCTAGCCGCGCCGTTCGAGGCCCGTGTCGATGGCCGGCGCGTACTGCGCGCCCCGTTCTCGGTCACCCGCCGTGTCGCTTTCACATCGACTCACACCTACACGACGGCGCTATTCGACAGTCCCGATCAGATGACCCTGCCCGGCCTCACGCAGGCGGCGACGGTTGCCGCCCACATCGGGTTCGACGACCAGACCAGCAATCACCTGCTACGCGGCCTGATCCGCAGCGGCCTGTGGCGGGCCATTAGCGGGCCGGCCTTCACCGGACTGCGGCGCAAGCTGCTGTACAACCCCGGCCAAGGCGACCACCACCGCGTCCAGATCACGCTTGAAGGCCGGGATCACCAGGGCCACGCGCTGCGCCAGGTCATTGACCTTGACGATCCCTCGGGACAAACCCACCTCACTGCAACGGGGGCAGTCGTCCAGGCCGAGCGCGTGCTCGGCCTGAGTGGTCATGCGGCAGCACCGCCCGGCGTGCAGTTTGCCGAGGCCATGACCGATGCCACGCTGCTGCGGCAGGCGCTCGAATCCAATGCCATCGATTTGCGCGTTTCCGAGTCCCGCCAATGAGCGCCTCAACGCCGGACGGCCACGCCATCACTGCAGGGCGCTGCAGCTGCTAGGCGGCCGCAGCGGATCGTCGTCCTGCCTCAACCCGGGCTTCACACTGTGCTGCCGCACGGTGCATATTCAGGCCCCTGCCGACCTCCGCCCTGGCGGCATACCGGCACTGCACGGCGCGCTCAGTCGTCGCCGTCCATCCCCAGCTCCTTGATCTTGCGCGTTAGCGTGTTGCGGCCCCAGCCCAGACGCTTGGCGGCCTCCTGGCGTTGACCGCGTGTAGCGGCCAACGCAGCTTCGATCATGGTTCGCTCGAACAGCGGCATCGCGGTTCCGAGAAGATCGCTATCGCCGGCCTTGAGTTGGCGTGCCGCCCAGGCCCTGAGTTGCGCGTCCCAGGGGTCCTGCTCTGCGGTCGCTGGAATGGCCCGCTCCTGCGACGTCATCGCAGCGGATACCGTCCCGGCTGGCGCTGGCACCGGTGATGCCAAAGGCCCACGCGCGGGATCTTCGTCCTGCATTTCCGGCGGCAGGTCCTGCGGATGCACGTCCTGACCCGGCGCCATCACTGTCAGCCAACGGCAGATGTTCTCCAGCTGGCGTACGTTGCCGTGCCACGAGAACGTCTTGAAACGCTCCATGACTTCAGGCCGCAGTCGTTTGGGCTCGGCCCGCAATTCGTCGGCAGCGCGCAACAGAAAGTGACGCGTCAGTTGCGGCACGTCTTCTGGGCGCTCGCGCAGCGGGGGAATGCGCACGCGGATCACGTTCAAACGGTGATACAAATCCTCGCGAAACCGATTCTCGCGCACCAGCGTGTCGAGGTCCTGATGAGTCGCGGCGATCACCCGCACATCGACCTTGATGGGCGCTACACCGCCCACCCGATAGAACTCGCCGTTCTGCAGCACGCGCAGCAGGCGGGTCTGCAGATCGGCCGGCATATCACCGATCTCGTCAAGAAATAGCGTGCCGCCATCGGCCTGCTCGAAGCGACCTTTGCGCTGAGTCGCGGCGCCGGTGAACGAACCCCGTTCGTGGCCAAAGAACTCGGACTCCAGCAGATCCTTCGGAATCGCCGCCGTATTGATGGCGATGAATGGCCGCTGTGCGCGTGGACTGTTGACGTGCAGGGCACGCGCCACCAGCTCCTTTCCGGTACCCGACTCGCCGGTAATCAGCACGGTGATGTTCGACTGCGAGAGCCGGCCGATGGCGCGAAACACGTCCTGCATGGCCGGCGCTTCGCCGATCATCGCGGTGCCCTCTACCGCGGGCGCTTCGTCCGAGCGATCGCGCTTCTTGGCCGCACGCCGCACCAGTTCAGCGACACCATCAACATCAAACGGCTTCGGCAGGTACTCAAAGGCACCACCACGATAGGCGGCAACTGCGGCGTCAAGGTCAGAGTGCGCGGTCATGATGATGACCGGCAGTTCCGGCCGCGCGGTGCGCACCCGACCCATCAGTGTCAGCCCGTCGACCCCGGGCATGCGAATGTCCGAGATCAGCACGTCGGGTGCATCGGCACTGCTGACCTCGGCGATCGAGTCCAGCAGTTCGGCGGCGCCGGGGAAACTGGTCACCACCATTCCCTCGCGGGACAGTGACTTTTCGAGCACCCAGCGGATCGACTCGTCATCGTCCACGATCCAGACCTTGAGCGCACTCATGCGTCCAGACCCCACGTGGCATGTCGGTGCGTGGCGTTCACTTCATCAAGATGACGGAATCCAGACTGCGTAGACGCGCTCATAGGACTTCCAACGGCAGATAGATGGAGAAGACGGTGTTGCCCGGGCGACTTCGGCATTCGATAACGCCACCGTGGCTGTGTGCCAGATACTGAGCAATCGGCAGGCCAAGTCCGGTGCCCTCTGCGCGCGTCGTCACCATCGGGTAGAAGATCTTGTCCAGCATCCCACCCGGAATGCCGGCACCGCTGTCTTCAATGTCCAACTGCACCACCAGTTTGTGACGGACGCCCGCAATCGTATGCTGGCGTCGGGTGCGCGAACGCAGGGTAATGCTGCCGCTGCCGCCGAGCGCCTGCAGTCCATTGCGCACGATGTTCAGTACGATCTGAATCATCTGCTCACGATCGACCGAGATCTCCGGAATGCTGGGGTCGTAATCCCTCAGAAGCGCCACTTCCGGTGGGGCCTCGGCTTGCACCAGGCTGCGCACATGCTCCATCACTTCATGGATGTTGAGCTGGGTTTTCTGCGGCAGGCGGTTGGGGCCCAATAGCCGGTTCACCAGATTCTGCAACCGGTCCGCCTCGCGGATAATGACCCCGGTGTATTCACGATGGCTGGCGTCCGGGAAGTCGCGCTCCATCAGCTGCGCCGCACCGCGGATGCCGCCCAGCGGATTCTTGATCTCGTGGGCCAGGCCACGGATCAGCTCGCGCGAAGCGGCAAACTGCGCCGTCATCGCCTCGTCACGCGAGATGCGCAACTGCCGATCCAGCGGGAAGACTTCAAGCAGCAGGCCGGGTCGCCTGCCACCGATTGCAAACGGGGTCACGGTCCAGTCCACCGTCACCGGCGGGTCGCCGTTGCGCCGCAGCTCAACCTCGTGCTCAATGAACCCTGAGGCAGTGCCCAAAGCCGTGCGCAGCTTGAGCTCATGCGCAGCCAGATGGCCGATGCCTTCGTGGAGCAGCGCACCCAGCACCAGGCGTCGCGAGACGCCAAACAGACTTTCACAGGCGAGATTGAGCGACTGCACGCGCAAGGCGTCGTCAACCACAATCACCGCCATATTGAGGCCGTCGAGAACTTCGTCGGGTGCTACCCGGTTGCGCACACCCAGTTTCATGACAGCGGATTACGCAATTTGCGGGCCATGCGCCCGCCCGCCTAGGCTAGCCTGCACCACGCCAATATGCACGCTTTTGGTGCGCAGGCACCGTTATGGTGCTGCGCGCGCTGTTTTGGGGGCAGCTCGCAGCGTGAAGCGGGCCGCCTCCGAACGCGCAATCTCCACGCCCTTGGAATTCAGCAGCACGATGACCAGCTCGTGGTCACCCGCGGCCAGGCCGGGTAACGGCAGGCTCAATTCATCGACCGGCTTGGGGGTGACCGCCTTGCCGTCAACCAGGTAAACCAGACTGAAACCTTTCACCAGACCGGGCATGACACTGGCTGCGGCGATGACCGCCTGCTCGTTGCCCTGGACCTGCCCCGGCGTCGGTGATTCGACCCGTACTGCGAAACGTGCAGCCTGGCGCAACAGCTCGGGGGAGTAGAAGGCCGGCGACTTCGACTGCTTGCCACTGGGAATCGGGCCGGAAACCGGCCCCAGGACCAGGGGTTTTGCGGTCTTGCTCGGCGGCTTGTCGGTGAAATGGACACTGCCATCCGGGGCCACCACGCGATAAATCTCGTCTGCCGCCGCCGGCAATGCCAGCCCCAGCATCAGCAGACCCATCACTATCAGCGCGCGCATGGGCCAAGCATACTGGTTTGTGAGTCGCGGCCAAAAAAAGAAACCCCGCCGTGGCGGGGTTTCCTGGACCATCCCAACTCACTTACAGCGAGTAGTACATCTCGAACTCGATCGGGTGCGTGGTCATGCGGAACCGCGTGACTTCCTGCATCTTCAGCTCGATATACGCATCGATCAGGTCATCCGAGAACACGCCGCCACGGGTCAGGAACTCGCGATCCTTGTCGAGAGCCGCCAGCGCCATGTCGAGGCTGTGGCACACGCGCGGGATCTTCTTGTCCTCTTCCGGCGGCAGGTGATACAGATCCTTGTCGCTGGCTTCGCCCGGGTGAATCTTGTTCTGGATGCCGTCCAGACCCGCCATCCTCATCGCCGCAAAGGCGAAGTAGGGGTTGGCGGTCGAATCCGGGAAGCGGATTTCGATGCGACGACCCTTGGGGTTGGCGATATACGGAATGCGGATCGACGCGGAACGGTTACGGGCCGAGTAGGCCAGCATGACCGGCGCCTCGAAACCGGGGACCAGTCGCTTGTAGCTGTTGGTGCTCGGATTGGTGAAGGCGTTCAGCGCTTCAGCGTGCTTGAGGATGCCGCCGATGTAGTACAGCGCCGTC
>JBFJJW010000002.1:0-51068 GCA_041612095.1 Solimonas sp.
CTCGCGCGAGTAGTTGAGCCGCACCTCGACCGGATAGGTCGTGCCGTCCCGGCGCCGATGCGAGCATCGATAGATCAGATGCTCCTGCTCACCCCCGCGCAACTGATCAAGGTAGTTCTGGAAGGCCTCCGGATCGAGGTCCGCGCTGATCTCCAGCGGTGACATGCGCGCCAGCTCCTCGGCGCCATAGGCCAGATTGCGCCGGGCACCGCGATTGACCTCAAGGAACCTCAGCGTCTGCGCGTCGAAGATGAACACCTCCTCCAGCGCACTGTCGAGCAGGCGCCCCAGACGCGTCGCCAGATTCTCACCTCGCAAACGCTCGCTGATGTCCCGAACAATCACCACCAGGCCGGAGGTATCGTCGAAACTCATGGTCTGCACCCAGAGTTCGACCGGAAACGTGGTGGCATCCTTGCGCCAGCCGACTACCTTGGGCAGACGCTGAGCGCCGCGCCCAGCGATGTAGTCGCTGATTCTCACCCCGGGTGAGTTGAGAAACGGCACCGGCATGAGCTTGGTCACCGTGAAGCCTTCCAGCTCGTGACGCGAATAGCCGAACATGCGCTCTGCGCGGGCATTGGCGATGCGCACCACGCCCGCCGGATCGGTCATCAGCAGCCCTTCATCGAGATGATCGACCACCGCCTGCGACAGGCGTGCCTCCCGGCGCAACGCATCCATCTCGCCCACCTGCCGCGAGTTGTCCCTGAGCACCATCGTGACGCCGTCAACGGCGCCGTCACGCGCGCGCAGCAGACACGCCATAGTCTCCACCGGTCGAATCTCGCCGTGACGCGTACGCAAGCGCGCGGAGTAGGCCGGCACATCGGCCAGCTGCTGCAGGGAGCGCTCGGCGGCGCTGGGTTCCAGCGTGTCGTCCTTGCCCAGCACATGGCAGATGGAATACACCAGCCGGCCGCGGGCGTCGGCCAGATTCCAGCCGGTGAGCCGTTCTGCAGTCGCATTCAGGAAGCGCACACGTCCATCCCTGTCCGTGGCGATGATGCCGTAACTCAGCGCATCCATGACGTGGCCGGCGCGCGACCGGAACTCATCCATCGCGGCCGCTGCGGAACCGCCTCCGGCAGACGCGTCGGCCAACGCCGCGCCTGCGCGCCGCGGGTCCGCCCGACGCACCCACTCCGGCGTGATCTCCCGCACCCGCCACCACATCAGCGCGGGCAGCGTCAGCATCAACAGCGTCAGCAGCAGCGCCAGCCAGCCGGTACGCCGCAAATGCGCCACTGCCTCTTCGCGAACGACTGCAGTGACGGTCGGCCCCAGGCGGTACTCGACGCTGCCGAGCAGGCGCCCTTGCTCGTCCAGTACCCGGCGCTGGCCGGCGCTTCCGGTGAACGCGTACAGCGTCCTTCTCAGCCAGATCGATACCGCCTCGGGCAGCACCGGGAGTTCCACGCCCTGAAAGATTCCAGCCTGCGTCAGCAGTACGCCCTCGCCATCGAACACCGCGATGTAGCGCACAGGCAACGACACCTCCTGCAACAGGCGGTGTACGACTGGCCGCAGCACCCGTGATCCGGCACGGGCGGCGAGTTCACCGCGCACCTGGGCGACGATACGATCGCCCACCACCGCATGATCGAGACGCGCCTGCAGGCGCGCAGCATGCACCAGGCAGTAGACCGCAAGCCCCGCCATCACCAAGGTAAGGATCAGCCAGACCGAGCCTCCGATCAGCGTCTGACGACGCAGCGCCGCCTGGCGGAGTGAGCTCATTGCTGCGCGCTCAACGCGTAAACAGCTCGGGCTCTTCGGTCACCACTGAGCGCACTGAAACATCGGCCCCGCCCAGAGACAAGCCGAGGTTGCTCAGCGTCGGCGCCAGCAACTGATCGCCGAATACCGCCAAGCCGCTACCAAGCTGACTGCGAAACGCGGCCTCAATCGCCTGCCGCGTACTGGCAATGGTCGCATCCAGCAGACCGAGCGCCGGCAAGGTGCCGTTGCCGGCATCGATGACGATGTTCAGCACGAGGTTGGACGGAATCTGCGAAATTGCGCTGGCCAGAACCTCTGCCTGCGGCCGACCAATGGACTGCGCATCGCCAGGAAACGGCGCGGAGAACTCCAGCGTGGCGTCGTCACTGGGAATATCCACCAAGGCAAACGCGTCGATCCGTACCTTCACCGGCAGTGTGATGCCCGCGACCAGCAGCGGCACGTTGCTGACATCGACCAGCGTGACAGCCTGCGGCGTCGGACTGGGCAGGTTGATGTCGTCAAATCGACCGACCCCAATCCGGGAAATGCTGGACCGCGCGCGCACCAGAACACGGTCACTCTCCTGCCCGCGCCGCGCGCATCGTATCTCCTCGACGGTAGCGGTCGCCTGCGCCGCTTCAACAAACACCGGCAGCGCTACGCGACCCAGCAGCGGCAAGTCCAGATTGATGTCGGCCTCGAGGATGGCCTGGCCGTTTGCGGCGTAGGTATCGGATCCCGCAGCAGCCGGTACGCCGGGGGATAGATTGGCCTGATTGCCGGGCTGAATGAAACGGAAGCGCCCGCTGCTGCCATCCAGCGGCGGCGGCAGATCGACCGGCACGTCGAGTAGCGCAGAGCCGTTGGCTGCCTGGGCGACGGCCAGCATCAGCGCACCCGCGTTGACCAACGTGCCGCTCAAGGTGCCCGCTGCCGCATCCTCCAGCACCAGCACCTCTCCCGGCGTAACGTCGCTTGGCAATACCGCCGCGTCGGCTATGCGCTGGGCGGCAGCCAGCGCGAGGCTGTTGCCGGTGGTACCCACCGCAGTGACAACAGCATCCAGGAAATCACGTGTGGGCACATCGACTTCGAGAAGCTCATCCGGAGATCCCACGCCGAGATCGTCGAGAACATCCGCAACCGGAACATCGGCACCGAGCAGGTTACGGTAGCTGACCAGGTCGAGATTGACCGGTGCGCCCAGCGCCTGACTCAGAAAATTGTTGAGGACGTCGGGACTGAGCTGCGCGAGGCGGCTGCCGACTTCGATCGAGGCCATTGGTCGTGAATAAGCCGCGGCAGTCGCCGTCAGCAGGCTCGGACCGCCGGCCCGTCCGGTGAACTGCATCAGTCGAGCGGGCGCGGGACGCTGCAGATAGACCCGCACCGCGCGGTTCTTGTCCTCCGGCGCCGTCTCGAAGTAGCGATTGCCATCGGCGCTGGTGCGTCGACGCCCAACTTCGACCCGGTCCGGTGTGATGGCGACATCCGGCTGCCGCTCGTTGCGGCTGTTTCGGCGAACGCTGCCCAGCGTTTCCGCAAATGCGGCGGCTTCCGCATTCTCGGGCACCCCCATGCAGCCTCCGGCGACCCGCGCAGCATCCAGTGCCGCCATGTTGGCGACCCGCTGCAGGTCGCGCTGCGCAAAGTACAGCCGGCCCATGTCTATGGCCAACGCAGCCGCGGCCAGGCCGGAGATCAGGCCGATCGCGGCAAAAACGGCCGCCGCACCGCGCTGCTGTCTGCGCGGCGGAGTTCTGCGAAGTGGGCGCAGGCTGAGCATCACATCACGGCTCAGGAGCCGCTACCGCTCCGGCCCACGAAGCTTTCGCGGTCGAACTGCGCCGGAATCGGTTGATCGAAGCTGTTGAGGTAGCGCTGATAGACCTTGTCGGCGACTTCGCCGGGGACCGGTTGCACCTGCGGCGCAGACGCGGCCCCGCTGCGCTGAAGCTCCAGCCAGGCGCGGGTGTCGGTGCCCACAACCGGGGCCTGCGCTTGCTCCGCCCGAGCCAGCGCGCAGACCATCAACACGGCGGGGACCGTCAGCCATCGTTTCATCGTGCACCTCCATTGGCCGCAGGGCGGCCTTGCATACTTTGCGCCTGTTTACGCAGGCGCGTCAGGGTTTTGGCATCGACACCAGTATCGGCCGCCACCCGCTTGACTCCGGGTTCGTCGCCGGTTGCCAGCAGCAACAGGATCAGGTTATTGCGCGCCCTCTCGTTGGCCGAGTCCAACTCTACCGCGGTCGCCAATTCCGGCAGCGATTCGCGGTAGCGGCCGGCCCTCAGCAAGGCGTAGCCGAGATCGCTGCGCAGCTCGGCATCGGTGGGCTGCCGGTACGCCGCTTCGCGCAGGAAGTTCACCGATTTGGCCATATCGCGCGAGGCATACAGCAGCCCCAGACCGTGATACGCCTGGGCCGCAACCTCCGTCCGCAACAGGCTGCGGTACAGCGCCTCGGCGGCCTTCGCTTCGCCCAGCCGGCGTCGGGCTTCGGCCTCCAGATACTTGAGCTCGGTTGAGTTGCCACTGCGCCGTTGCTGATCCTGGATGTGCGCCAGCGCGGCGTAGTTGTTGTCCTGCGCCAGCATGCCCCGTATCAAGTCGGTGTGAACGGCAGCATCGGCACTGCGCGACGGCGCGCTGCGGCCCGAGGTGAGGCTGAAATCGGGCGCGGACTGCCCGGTGCCGGCGCAGCCCGCGAGCAGACAGCACAGGAGCAGTACCCGGCGGCTCATCGATTGACCTCGCCAAGCGCACGGATGATCGACAGGAAAGCCGGTCCGGCAACGAAGATCAACAGCGCGGGAAAGAAGAATCCGACCATGACCACCGTCATCCGGCCCGACAACAGATTGACCTTCTCGCGCAGATCCAGGCTGCGGCGCTCCTCGATGACGCCCAACGCCTCCAGCAGGGGCTCACGAATCTCGCCGCCGTAGCGGTCGACCTGACGCAGCACCGAGAGCACGGCACCGAGATCGTCCACCTGCAACGCGTCGCCCATGCTCTTCAGCGCCTCTCCGGTATCGGCACCGGCCTCAACCTGGCGAATCAGCAGGTCGAACTCACGCCCCAGTTCAGGCAGCACGCCCTGCCCCTCCCGCACCAGGCTCGCCAGCGCCTGGCGCGTCGACAGTCCCGCCTCGAACAGCAGCACCAGCAGGTGGATGAACAAGGGCACTTCGCCCTGGATTCTGCGGCTACGCTTGGCGGCCACGCTGCGCAGCACCCATCGCGGCATCAGAAACGACAGCGCAGCGGCAGCAAATGCGGCCAGCAGCATCAGCACGGCCTTGTTGGGGGACTCGCCCCAGACCCAGAATGCCAGTACCGCGGCCAGCATCACCGCCGGCAGCGCCGCCTGAAACGCATACCAGAGCAGCCGCGCCTCGGCGGAGCGCCAACCCGCCTGCACCAGCAAGCGGCCGCTTTCGCCTTCCGCGTCGACCCAGCCTTCGATCTTCCTGCCGCCACGCGCCATCTTCTGCAGCAGCGGGCCGCGCGGCGTGTTCTCGAACTCGGCGTTGACCCGGCCGTCATCGGCATACAGGCGCTGATTCAACTGTGCCTCGCTGCGCGTGCGCAGGACCAGCAGCGACACGACCGCCACCGCCACCACGACCACCACGATGGCACCGGCGATCAGCGTGGCGAACAGCGTCGGGCTCATGCCGGCTCCTCGGTGGACTGCATCATCCTGTAGATCACCACGACGCCGATGATCTGCAGGACCACCGAGACGATCAGCAGGATGCGACCGGTGGCATCCGCCCACATGTTGCCGTAGTAATCCGGATTCTGAGCAAAGATGTACAGCATCAAGCCCACCGGAATCATCGACAGCACCAACGCCGAAAATCGGGTCTCGGCGGTCAGGGCACGCAGCTCACGCGCTGCCGCATCGCGCGAGCGTACCGCCTGGATCAGGCTTCTCAGTACGTTGCGCAGACTGCCGCCGTACTTGCGGTTGATTGCCGCGGCCAGTGCCATCACCTTCAGATCACGCAGCTGGTGAATCTCGGCCATCTCCATCAGCACGGCCTCAATGGGAGCGCCAAGACGTACCTGGCGGCCCACGCTGAGAAACAGTGGCTGTATCGGCTCGCTGCTCTCGCGCGCCGCGGAATAGATGGATTCTTCCAGGGTATTGCCCGCGGCCAGAACCCGGATGACGCTTTCCAGAAACGACGGAAACTGCTCGAGTATGCGGGCGCGCCGCTGCGCCGCCTTGCGACTCAGCCAGGCCCAGGCAAAGACCAGCACCAACGCGACCGTAGACAGGCCGCCAAACGCACCCAGCAGCACGATTGCTACCGGCACCAGCAGCGCCAGAACCAGCAGGCTGCGCGCTACCGCATCCGGCTCCAGTTCCGTACCGGTGCGCCACACCAGAAAGCAGGCCCAACGAAGTAACGGATTCCTGATCTGGCGCTGTCGCGGCGAATAGACAAGTGCGGCCGCCTCATCCCCGCCGATCGCACGCAGACGCAGCTGCATCTCTTCCTGGCTTTCGCGCTGACCGGCACGCATGAACATCGCGATCGCGGCAGCGCCCAGCAGTAGCGCGAGCAGAAACAGAAACACCATGCCCACTATTGCGCTCCCCGGCAGTCGAGATGTACGCCCCGTTCCGGGTCATACCTGAAGACCTCGCGCTGCAGCAGCTCGCCGCCCTTTGCGCCCACAACTTCGGTTACCGAAAGCACCCGCCGTTCCCCGCCCTTGAGGCGGCCGACATGCACCAGCACCTGAACCGCCGACGCCACCTGGCTGCGGAAGTTGGCCTCGCTGCCGCTGTATCCCGCAAACCCGGCCAACAGTTCCAGCCGGTGGATGGCATCGCTGGGCGAGTTTGCGTGAATGGTTGTCATCGACCCGTCGTGGCCGGTATTCATGGCCTGCAACATGTCGAGCACCTCGTCGCCGCGGACCTCGCCGACGATGATGCGGTCGGGTCGCATGCGCAGTGCGTTACGCACCAGATCCCTGGCGGTGATCGCGCGATCGCCATCCAGATTCGGCGGTCGCGTTTCCAGGCGCACGACGTGGCTGTGCTGCAGCCGCAACTCGGCCGCATCCTCGATGGTCACCAGACGCTCGCCCTCCGGGATCCATTGCGAAAGCAGATTGAGGAACGTCGTCTTGCCGGAGCCGGTGCCGCCGACGACAATCAGGTTGCTGCGCCCGGCAACGCGCCCGCGCAGGTAGTCAAGCACTTCGGCGCTGACCGTGCCGAGCCTCAGCAGCTCCTCCGCAGACAGCGCCTGCTTGCGGAACTTGCGTATCGACAGGCAGGGTCCGTCCAGGGCGATGGGCGGCACGATCGCATTGACGCGCGAGCCATCGGGCAGGCGCGCATCGACCATCGGCGTCGACTCGTCAACGCGACGCCCAATCGGTGCAAGGATGCGCTGGATCACCCGTACGACATGCGCGTCGTTGAGGAACCGGACCGGCACGCTGCACAGGCGCCCCTCGCGCTCGACGAAGATGTTGTTGGGGCCATTGACGACGATGTCGTCGACGCTGTCGTCATCCACCAGCGCCTGGATCGGGCCATAGCCCATCAACTCGTCGCGGACATCGCGCGCCAGCGTCTCGGACTCACGCTGACTTACCGGCAAACGCTGCTCGACGACATAGCGGCGCATCTGCTCGGTGACATAGCGCTCGACCTTGAGTGCGTCCCACTGGTCGATCTGGAGGTTGTGCTCCTCGAGCTGCTGGATCAGGTGCCGATGAAAATTGCTCTTGAGCTGCTGGTACTGATCCGACAGCCGGAAGCGGGTGATCTGGGGATCGGGCGCGTTCACGGCATTCACCGGATCAGCTCAGCAAACGTGCCAGCACGCCCCGCTCTGAGGGCTCGACCCGCGCCTGCCCAGCCAGCAGGGCACTGGCCATGCGACGGATATCGACGCAGAAGGCGTCCTTGGGCGCGACCGCGAATATCGACTCGCCAGCGTTCATCGCCTGCACCCGCGCATTGCCGACACTGGCGCTCAAGGTGCCCAGCAGCGGCAGGTCCAGTATCTCCGCGAGATTGTCGGGCTCCAGCCCGATCCGCCGCCGATAGTTGTCGACCACCAACGCCGTGCGGTCGAGCGGGCAGTCCTCGAGCCGCAGCGCCCGCAACAGATACTTGCTGTGGCGTGACTTGATGATCGACTGATCCGACAGCAGCAAGGATCGCTCGCACTGCGTGACGATGCCCGCCAGCCCCTCCAGGGGCATATGGCCATCGAACGAGATGACGACGCAGGAGAACAGGCCGCGCAGCACCTGCAGCAGCTTCAGAAACTCGTCAAAGTTGATCGCCGGCCGCCCTACCAGATCTTCCGGCAGACTCAGCAAGTACAGCCCGCTGGCGTGCTTGGAGAAGGCCGTGTCGATCAGCGTCTGGTCACAGCGGTAGACGTCGTTGACCGCATCCAGCACGCTGTAGGCCTGATTGATGTTCAGGAAGATCGCGCCGGCACCCGCCGGCGTCGCCACATCCAGGAACAGCACCGGCTCTGACTTTGGCAGCGACTCGACGATCGCCAGCGCCAGGTGCTCGGCGACGAATGCGATGCTGTCGTGAGGATGCCCGGAAAACACGCCGAACATCTGGCCCTGCTTCTGTTGTGCGCGGGTGGTCGGTGTGCTCCGGCGCAGCAATTTGGTCAGCAGCGCCGCCACATCGCTTTCATCACGGCGCAGCACGAAGAAATCACGGGCACCGGCGCGCATCGCCGCCAGTACGATATCGGGATTGCTGTCGGCACCCAGCCCCGCCACGGGCAGATCGGGAAGGCGCTCGGCAAGGCGTTCCATCATGCTCAGGCGCATGTCCAGGTTCGAGGCCTCGAACTGGAAGAACACCACGTCAACCCGGCCCATCATCTGCACGCGCTCAACCAGATCCTCCGCATCCAGCGGACGGATCAGGGAGAACTCAGCCGTCGATCCGGCGGAATTCTCCAGCCAGCTCAGATAGACGGGATCGTCGGCAACGACTACAGCCTGGGTTTTCATAGGCGATCTGGCGAACGGTGACCGTGGGATTCTAGCGGCTGAATCCGGCGTCGAAGTCGCCGTTCTCCAGAAACACGTTATAGGCGGCGCTGCGGCGTTGCTGGTCGTACTCCGAGCCTGGCAGCTTGGGCTGGGTTGCGCCGCGCGCCATCGGCCGCACCAGATGCGGCGTCACCACCATGATCAGCTCCTTGTCGTCGCGCTGCACGTTCAGCGACTTGAAGAAGGCGCCCAGCACCGGGATATCGCCGAGCCAGGGTACCTTGTTCACATTGTTGGCAAGCGTCGAGCTCACCAGGCCGGAAATCAGGAAGCTCTCGCCATCGCCCAACTCGATCGTGGTGTCGGTACGCCGGACGGTAAGCGCAGGCACCGCAACCCCACCCACCTGGATACCCGCAGAAAAATCCAGATCGCTGACCTCCGGCGCCACCTTCAACGCGATGCGGTTGCGCGAAAGTACCGTCGGGGTCAGCGACAGACGCACGCCAAATTCCTTGTACTCGATCGAAATGCCGCCTGAGGTGGCCCCCCCCTGGCTGACCGGCACCGGGAATTCGCCACCGGCGAGATAGGTCGCGGTCTGGCCGCTGGTGGCGACCAGGCTGGGTTCGGCCAGCGTACGCGCGAGTCCCTGGCCCTCTAGCAGGCTGAGGATGCCGAGGATACCGCTGGACGCATCACCCACCACCAGATTGAAGGCGTCGCGCAGCGGCACGAAGCCCGATGCGCCGGATATGGCATAGCCACCGCTCGCGGTCTGGCTGACGCCAGACAAGCCGCCGGGGCCAACGACACCGCCCACGGTTCCGCGATTGACGAGGACGTTGAGGCCGTAGCGCTGCAAGGTGCTGCGGGTCACCTCGGCGATACGCACCTCGGTCATCACCTGCGACTCCAGATTGACGGCGCTGCTGTCTGCGATCTGACCTTCCTGGGCGGTCTGCGCTGCCAACCTCGCCCGGCGGTGCGCCAGCAGGTTCGGCAGGTGCCCCTCGAGTCCGCGGCCCTGGTCGATGTTGGCACCCGCCAGTTCCGCATCCGGCGGGCCATTGCGCAGCGGATCCTTGACCGCCCCCACGCGCACGCGATATTCGCGCGGCTGGTTGCTGCCCTTGGTCCAGATCATCAGGCTGGTGATGCCGTACTTCTTGCCGCTGATCAGCAACTCGCGCCGATTGACGATGTTGACGTCGGCGATATCGGGATTGCCGACGGCGACACGCGCAACCTCGGCGTTGGCGCGGTGCAGCTTGTGGGTGCCCTGCTCAACCAGCAGCACATTGGCATCGGCAACAGCCAGCGCAGTCGCGCTGAACAGCAGCGCGAAGCAGCATAGGGCGGCGCGAATCAACACAGTGTTCATGGGAGGTTCGCCTTATCTCGTGGAGACGGTTTCGCGCTGGGCACCACGGATCACCTCGATCCTGGCCTGACTCGGTGTGGCCGACTGTTTCGTCGGCGGCGGCTTGATCCGTGCCAACTCATCAAGGCTAATTGCCTTGTCCGGCGCTACGCTCGCAGCGTCGGCAACCATCGCCGCAGCTTCGGGCACCGCGCCGCCTTCGGAGGACGCGACATTCTGACTATGGAGTGCCAGCCGCAGGTCGCCGAGGCTGGCGCCGAGCATCAGCTTGGTGGTGTCGGTGTCCGGCACGGCCAGCACAGCCGTCCGCACCCGCGAGGCCTTGCGGGCCCCATCCTCGTCACCTTTCAGACCTTCAGGGCGATCGATGATGCGTTCCTCGTAGGCCAGCACCCGCACCCCCTCCAGCAGCACGCGGGACTGGGGTTGCTCGATACCAGCCCCGCCACGCAGGAACAGCAGCAGGTCGACGACGTCGCCTGGGCGTACGAATCCGCCCACCGCCACCACGTCGTTGATCTCTACCGATACCGCCTGATGGCCCGGCGGAATGATGCGCGCGAGCACGTTGCCTTCCTTGAAATAACGCTGCGTCACCGGAGCACCTGCGTCTATGTCAACCAGGGGCACCTTGCCGACCACATCTTCCAGATTGGTATAGGGGCTTGCCGGGCGCACCGAGACCGGAACCAGCGCCACCGCGTCGCGGGCAATCGGCTTGTAGGCGGATAGCGGGGCGACCGCGACCACCGCCAGGAAGTGCTCCGCCTGCTGCTGGCGAACCTGCTGCTGCGCCTCGTCGGCCTTGGCGGCGTAGTTCTTGCTGACCTGAAATCCTATCGCCGCCAGCACGATGGCCAGCAACACGGCAATTGCGGCTATGACCTTGAGCGCTGTACTGCTCATCGACACTCTCCCTGCGAACGACATCAGTTGCGGCCGCGCTCAGACGCGCGCGGTCGCGGACGCGGTCAGGCGCTCCGGCAACGGGGGCACACTGCCGACAATGAAAATATTCAGCACCGGGAACAAGGGGCTGGGATCGAACATATCGAAGTTCAGGGTAACGGTGATGGCGTCGCTGTCCGGTGGACAATTGGCGCTACCGGCCCCGCACAGCGTAACGCCGACGCGTTCGCCGCTGTCGCCGACTACCCGGACGCGTTGGCTGGGCGGCATCCAGCTGAGTGCACGCGTCGCGGCCGCGCGGGCGTTGCTCTCGCGCAGCGAGTCGGCGCCCGGGGCACCGGGATCGACTTTAACTGCGGCCTCGGCAGCTTCCTGTACGGCGTAATGCAGCGATTGCTGCAGCACAAACACATAGGAATAGACCACCGTGCCGTACATCAGCATGAACAGGATCGGGAAAACGAACGCAAACTCCACCGCCGCAGCGCCCGATTGGCGCCGCCGCGCACTGCCACCTCTCTGCAGTCCAAGTTCGCGCATTCCTTACGCTCCGCCCAGCAACCAGGGCCCGCCCGCCAGCTCGATCAAAAAGCCCAGGGCCAGCGCCGGCACCACCGGCAACCGCACCGCGCGCCTGCCGCTCACCACGGCAACCGCGGCCATCAGGCCCAGAACGAGCAAGCCTAACAGGTTGGCCTCCAGCGCTTCGACTCCGCCCAGCACTGCGCCGAATACAAAAGCGCATTTGACGTCGCCCGCGCCCACCTGCCCCAGGGCATACCCTGGCAGCCACACGGCCAGCCCGACCAGCGCGCCGACAGAGCTGCTGCCGGGTTCAGGCCAGCAGCCCGATCCATAGCTGTGCACTCCGCCCAGCAGCAGCAACAGGAGGACCGGCAGCAGCGCCAAATTCGGCACCCGGCGCCAGCGAATATCCACGGCGGCCAGCATCAGCGCCCACGCCGCCAGCAGCGCCAACAGGACGAATCCCGGCTGGGCGCATGCCCCCATGCCGACTACCGGCAGGCGGCGGTTACGTCGCGGTGCCGCAGGCCGATGGGCTGGTCACGCAATCCGCGACTTGCTGGAACAGGCCCGACAAGCCCTGATCGCCGCCCAGAACCAGCAGTACCGCGATCAGCGCTACCGCAATCAGGCCGACGATCAGGCCGTACTCGACCGCGCTGGCGCCTTCTTCGTCACGGAAAAACGCATAGAACGACTGCAACATGGCGAAACTCCTTCCTTAAATATGCGGCTATGGCTGCCGTGGAAGTACTATGTGCGGACAGTCAGAAGGCGTCAAAGCTCGCTGCGATACGCTTTGCTACCGCTTATCCGCTGCTGACGCTGTTCATCCCGCTCCTGCTGCAGAGACTCAACGTCGCCTTGAACGATGCCGACCTACGCGATTGGTGACCTGCAGGGGTGTATCAACGGCCTGGACCAGCTGTTGAAGCGCCTGCGCTTCGACGCCCGCCGCGACCGCCTGCTACTCACCGGCGATCTGGTGGCCCGCGGACCCGATTCACTGGGTACGCTGCGGCGGATACGGGCACTGGGGCCCGCTGCGCTGACCGTACTCGGCAATCACGATCTGCACCTGCTGGCGCTGTGGCGCGGCCACAGTCGCAAGCCCGCCAGTGCCGACCTGTTGCCGATACTCCAGGCACCGGACTGCGATGAACTGCTGAACTGGCTGCGCCACCAGCGCCTGGCTTACCGCGACCCGGCGCATCAGCTGCTGCTGGTTCATGCCGGCCTCGCGCCACAGTGGACGCAGCGGCAGGCGCTGCAGCTGGCAGGCGAGGTCGAAGCCGCGCTACGCAACGACCGCCGTCTGGATCACGTGCTGGGCCACATGTACGGCGATCAGCCGGCCCGCTGGCGGGACTCGCTGCGCGGCGGCGCGCGACTGCGCTGCATCGTCAATATCCTGACCCGGGCGCGCTACTGCAGCGCAGACGGCGAGTTCGAGTTCCGGCAGAAGGGCGCGCCCGGCAGCCAGCATCCCGGTTGGCTGCCCTGGTTCCAGGTCCCCGGTCGGCGCACTCGCCGCAGCCAGGTGGCCTTCGGCCATTGGTCGACGCTGGGGCGGGTCCAGTGGCCGGAATCGGGCGTTCACGGCCTGGACACCGGATATGTCTGGGGCGGTGCCCTCACCGCATTGCGCCTGGACGATGGCCGTCTGATCTCGGTGCGCGCCGGTCCCGCCCGGCAGAATGCTGAGTAGCGTCAGCGCCGTAAATCCCCACGAGCCGCCTTCCGCCAACGCAGGAAGCGGCGGAATCCGATTGTTTTGGCTGGCAATTTGGTGTTAGCTCGACCGCGTCACATTTACGATCCATTTCCTTCGGAGCGCCCGCGGCCATCGGATGGCCATGCCGTCGCCCCGGTCGCTTGAACCCGCTGCGGGGCGCTCCCGCAGTTCATTGAATTTATGAGCAATAACCTCGTATACATCGTCATGGATAGCTGCCGTTACGATAGTTATCTGGCCGCCAAACGTCCGAACATGGACCGCATCGGAGTGGGCGAGCGGCGCTACGCGTACGCCTCCTGGACCTCGCCGTCGCATTACACCTACCTGATGGGCATGATTCCGCATGACAGCCCTCAGGGCGTGTTTGCCTCCGAGGTCTACAAGAAGGACTTCGGCAAATGGGTGGATCGGCTGGGCATAGACGGCCTCGCCTTCAAAAGCTTCGTGCCCCAGCTGTCGCTACCCAAGGTATTGCAGGACCACGGCTATCGCACGGTAGCGCGGGTGTCGATGCCGGTACTCAATCCGACCTCGCAGCTGAACAAGTACTTCGACGACTACCGCTTGATGGCCGATCACAATGATTTCGCCGGCATGGTCGACGAAATCGAGTTCTACGAGGATGAGCCCCAGTTCTTCTTCCTGAATCTGGGCGAAACCCACTATCCCTACATGCTGGACCCCAAGGGTCTGCCGCATATCTCGGGCGTGCATGGGGTCTACAAGCGCATGGACGACGACCTGGGCGGCCAGACCGAGGAGCGGTTCTTCGACGACGCGCAGATGAAGATGCTGCATCAGCAGCAGATTCGCTGCGTCGAGCATGTCGACGGCGTACTCGGGAAACTGATCGACAAGGCCCCGGCGAATACACATTTCGTGATCACGGCCGATCACGGTGAGTGCTTTGGCGAGGGCGGCTACTTCGGTCATGGGCCGATCGTCCACGACAAGGTGCTGGAAGTTCCTTTTCTGGAAGGCAAGAAACAATAAATCTATCGTCGCGTCGGGTGGGGGCCCGGCGCGGGACAGGAGTGCGGTGACGTGAACAGCTTCAAGCTACTGGGACTCATGCCGGCTGATCTGGCGCATCCGGGCATCGCGCTGGCGCTGGCGCGCTCGGGCGCCACCGGGCTGCTGGACCTCGAGTTCACCACCGACGCCGACTGCGCACAGCGCAATTTCGCAGCCCTGCTGGACAGCACCACCGGACCCGTCGGCCTGCGCCTGGTTGCCTCGCGTGCCGGGCTTGCACGGTCGCTGCTGGAACGGGCCGGAAGCCGCGCCCTGACCCTGATGCTGAGCGGCGACGCCCTGGCTTTGCGCGAACTGCGCACGTCCCTGGCAAACCGCCCTGGCGATCACTGGCTGGCCGAAGTCACGGATCTGGATTCAGCCCAGCTGCTGGAGCCTCATTTCGACGGCCTGGTCGCCTGCGGACACGAGACCGGCGGCTGGGTCGGCGAGGACAGCAGCTACATCCTGATGCAGAAGCTCGCGCCGCGACTCGGCACCCCGCTGTATGTGCGCGGCGGAATCGGCCTGCGCTCGGCTGCCGCCTGCCGCAGCGCAGGCGCCGCCGGCGTGATTCTCGACGATGCCCTGCTGCTGTTGGCCGAATCGCCACTGCCGGCCACCCTGCAGGCCGAGCTGGCGCGTCTCAACGGCGCCGAATGCAAACCCTACGGCGAATTGCTCGGACGCAGCTGCCGCGTCTATGCGCGCCCAGGCAGTGCCGCGCTCAAGCTCACCGAAGGCGAAACCCGAGCTGCCGAAGGGGGCAGCCTGGATGCGGCGACCTGGGCGCAGCACCTTGATGCCCGCATAGGCTGGCACGCCGACAGTCTGTTGCCGCTGGGTCAGGGCATCGGGCTCGCCGCCGGCTATCGCAGGCAATACCGCAGCGTCGGCCGGCTGCTGCAGGCCGTACGCAGGGCCTCAAGGCAACAGATCGACAGCGCTGCCAAGCTGGGACTGATGGCTGCCGCCAGCCCGCTGGCGCAGTCGCACGGCCTGCGCTATCCGCTGGCACAGGGGCCGATGACGCGCGTCTCGGATTCGCCGACATTTGCCGCAGCCGTCAGCGAACAGGGCGCGCTCCCCTTTCTTGCCCTGGCGCTGATGCGCGGCCCGCAGCTGCGCGAAATGCTGCAGCAGACGCGCAGCAGGCTGGGCGATCGGCCTTGGGGCGTCGGCATGCTCGGCTTCATCCCGCAGTCGCTGCGCGAGGAGCAATGCGCCGAGATCTGGGCATGCAAGCCCAGCTATGCGCTGATTGCCGGCGGCCGTCCGGACCAGGCTGCCGAGTTCGAGCAGCGCGGCATCCCGACCTACATCCACGCGCCGGCGCCGGCCCTGCTCAAGCTGTATCTGGAACAAGGCGCACGTCGCTTCGTATTCGAGGGTCGCGAGTGCGGTGGGCACGTCGGGCCGATTGCCAGCTTCCCGTTGTGGGAGCAGATGATCGACGTGCTGCTGGCCGACGTTCCCAAGGGCCAGGAGCCGCAGGTACACGTGCTGTTTGCCGGCGGCATACACAATGCACTGTCGGCCGCCATGGTCGCGGTGATGGCGGCGCCCCTGGCCCAGCGCGGCATCAAGGTCGGATGCCTGATGGGCACGGCCTACCTGTTCACGCGCGAGATCGTCTCGTCGGGCGCCATCGTCCAGGGCTTCCAGGATGAGGCACTGGCGTGCGCGCACACGCTGAACCTGGAGTCCGGGCCCGGACATGCATCGCGCTGTGTCGACACGCCGTTTGCGCGCGACTTCTACGAAACCCGCCGCCGTCTGATCCGCGAGGGTCGCAGCGCCGAGGACATCCGCGACGCGCTGGAGGATCTCAATCTCGGTCGCTTGCGTATCGCCTCCAAGGGCCTGGACCGCGATGCCGACGGCAAGGTCGTGGTCGTCGCACCGGAGCGGCAGCGCGCCGACGGCATGTACATGATCGGCCAGGTCGCCACGCTGCGCGATCAGGTCGTGAGCCTCGCCGAGCTGCACGAGGATGTCTGCAGCGGCGCGCAGCGACGGCTGCAGGCGCAGCTGACGGCGCATGCCTCGCAGGCACCGGACGCCCGGCCCGCGGACGTCGCCATCGTCGGCATCGGCCTGACGCTGCCGAAGGCCAATTGCGCGGATGACTACTGGCAGCTGATCCTGCGGCAGGCGCCGGTGCTGAGGGAAGCACCGAACGATCGCTGGGACTCCGCGCTGATCTATGACCCGGACCCGAAGGCGCGCGACAAGGTCTACTCCAAGTGGGGCGGCTTTCTCGACGAGATTCCGTTTGACCCCTTGAAGTTCGGCATTCCGCCGAACTCGATGAAGTCGATCGATCCGCTGCAGCTGCTGACGCTGGAAACGGCTGCGCGCACCCTGGCCGACGCCGGCTACAGCGACGGCGGCTTTGACCGCGAGAACAGCTCGGTCATCCTCGGTGCCGGCGGCGGTGCCGGTGACCTCGGCCAGCAGTACGCGATGCGTGCTGAACTGCCGCGCTTCGTCGAGAATCCCTCGGCTGAAGTCTGGGACCGCCTGCCGGAATGGACCGAGGAGTCCTTTGCCGGCACGCTGCTGAACGTTGCTGCGGGCCGCGTCGCCAACCGTCTCGACTTCGGCGGCGTCAATTACACCGTGGACGCGGCCTGCGGCTCATCACTGGCGGCCATTGGCCTGGCCGTGCATGAACTCGAGACCGGGCGCAGCAACTTCGTGCTCGCCGGCGGCTTTGATACTACCCAGTCGGCCTACGCATTCACCGCATTTGCGAAAACACAGGCGCTATCGGCCAGCGGACAGCCGCGCACCTTCGATCAGGACGCCGACGGCATCGCCATCTCCGAAGGCGTGGCGATGGTCGCGCTGAAGCGCCTCGCCGACGCCGAGCGCGATGGCGATCGCATCTACGCAGTGATCAAGTCAACCGCCGGCTCGTCGGATGGCAAGGCGCTGGGCCTGACCGCGCCGCGCACCGAGGGGCAGGTGCGCGCGTTGCAGCGCGCCTACCGCAAGGCTGGCTTCTCGCCAGCCACGCTGGATCTGGTCGAGGCGCATGGCACCGGCACGCCGGTGGGTGATCGCACCGAAGCGCAAACCGTGGCGCGCGCGCTGCTGGATGCCGGCGCCGCAGCCGACACCGCCGCCATCGGCTCGGTCAAGACGCTGCTGGGCCACACCAAGGCGGCTGCCGGCGCGGCCGGCCTGATCAAGATTGCGTTGTCGCTCTACCACCGCGTGCTGCCCGGCCACTTTGGTGTCAGCAAGCCGATTGACGTGCTCGCCGATCCCGCTGCACCGATTTATCTGCTCAAGGATGCGCGCCCCTGGCTGGCACCCGCTGACCATCCGCGACGCGGCGCGGCCTCAGCCTTCGGATTCGGCGGCACCAACTTTCACGCGGTACTCGAAGAGTATGCCGACAGCCACGCGCCGATCGGCGCACGTCGCTGGCCCACCGAGTTGTTTCTGTTCCGCGCCGATGACGACGCCCAGCTCGTTCGCGAGCTGGGGGCATTGCGCGCTGCGCTCCAGCCGGACACCGCACTGGACGCCGGCGAACTGGCGCAGGCGCTTGCACGCCAGGTGGACCTGCGGCGGGGACAGCCGATTTCCTTGGCCATCGTCGCCACTGACCTGGCAGCGCTGGCCCGCGACGTGGACACCGTGCTGGCACAGCTCACAGGCGCCGGCACCCACACACCGCTGCCGCCACATATCCGCCTCAACCGCACGACACCCGCGCAAGCCCCATCGCTCGCATTTCTGTTCCCGGGCCAGGGCGCGCAGTACGTCAACATGGGCCGCGAAGCCGCGATCTACCTCGATGACCTGCGCTCGGCCCTGGAATTTGCGGAGCGCGTGCTGCATGACGAACTGCCGGAGCGTCTGAGCGCACGCATGTATCCCCCCGGCGCGTTTGATGCCGAGACCGAGCGCCTGCAGGCACGGGCCATCACCGATACGCGTTACGCGCAACCGGCGATCGGTACGCTGTCGCTGGGCTACCTGCGTCTGGCCGAGCGGCTGGGGCTGGAGGCCGTGGCCACGGCCGGCCACAGCTACGGCGAGTATTCGGCGCTGATGGCGGCGGGCGTGATCGATGCAGCTGATTTTCTGCGGCTGTCGGCAGCGCGCGGCCGCGCCATGGCCGAGGCCACTCACCTCTCGGTGCCTGGTGGCATGGCTGCCGTGCAGTGCCGGCGCGAAGTGCTGACCCCGCTGCTGGCGGATTACACCGGGGTTCGCGTTGCCAACCACAATGCGCCGGAACAATGCGTCATCTCCGGCCCCAGGGCCGAGCTGGAGCGCGCGTTGGCGGCACTTGAAAAGGCGGGTCTGCGCGCAGTGCCCTTGCCGGTCTCCGGCGCGTTCCACACCGAACTGGTCGCGCCCGCCAAGACGGCGCTCAGCCAGGCCATTCGCGCCACCCGTTTCGGGCCGGCCCGATACCCGGTGTATGCCAATGCCAGCGGCCAACCCTATCCACCCACAGCTGACCAGATGCAGGCGCAGCTCGACGAGCACCTGCTATCGAGCGTCGAATTCGTGGCCGAAATCGAGGCCATGTACGCAGCCGGCGCGCGCGTGTTCCTCGAGCTCGGGCCGCGTGGCATCTGCACCGGCCTTGCCCGGCAGATACTGGCAGGCCGTGACGCCAGGGCCATTGCGCTGGATGGCGGCAGCCAGGGCTTGCGCGGGCTGCTGCTGGGATTGGCGGAGCTGTACGCCACCGGCGTCGTATTCGAAGCCGGCGCCTTGTACGCCAACCGCGAGCTGGGCGAGCTGGACCTCAGCCGGCTGGCCGAGAAGGCCGCGGCCGCGCCCCTGGCGTCGCACGTCTGGATGCTCAGCGGCGGCTGTGCGCGCCCACAAGGCGACCCGGTGCGCCGTACCGGCAAGCTGCCGGCGCTGACACTGGCCACCGCCGACGCTGCACGGCGCGCAATCGAAGCGCGCATGGAGGCCGCGATACGCGAGCGCCTGCCGACTACCGCGACCGGTAGCAGCGCTGCACCCAGCGCCGCGCTCAACAGCGAGGCACTGATCGCCTATCAGCAAACCATGCGCCAGTTCCTGGCGCTGCAGGAACGTGTGGTGCAGCAGTTCCTCGGCGCACCGGGCGAGGTGGGCGCGCCACCGCTGGCTACCGTTGCCCTGCCGCCAGTCGCGGCCCCCAGCCTCAGCGCGGCCGCCGCACCGGCCACCCCTGCGCCTGCACCGGCAGTGGTTGCCGTGACCGTGCCGGCGGCCTCATCGGCGCTCGACTTCAAGACGCTGCTGCTGAACATCGTCGCCGAACGCACCGGCTACCCCACCGACATGCTCGGGCTGGATGCCGATCTGGAAGCCGACCTCGGCATCGACTCGATCAAGCGCGTCGAAATCATCGGCGCGCTGCAAAAGGCCTTGCCGGCCGCTCTGGCCACCGCCGTCAAGCAGCAGATGGAACGCTACACCCAGGCCAAGACACTCAGCGCGATACTCGCCGCGCTGCAGGCTTTGCTATCGCAAGAGGACCCGACCGCCGCGGACCCTGCAGCCGTAAGCGAGCCGGTCGCGGTGGACGCCGCAAGTCCTGCCGATCAGACGCTGCCGCGTTACGTGATCAGATCACGGCCGGCACCGCTGGCCACTGAATCGGTGGCCAGAGCGGGACTCGCGCTACTGCTTGGCCCGCGCAACGTGATCAGCGACGGCCTGATGCAGGTGCTGACGGCACGCGGCCTGCATCCCGTGCTGATCAGCGATGTCGACCCCGAGTCACTGTATGCAGCCGTCCAGCATGCACGCGAACGCCACGGCCCGGTGCGTGCACTGATTCATCTGCACGGCCTGCTTGCCGAGCCGATGCCTGCCGAGTTCGCGCACTGGCAGCGCGGATATACGCGTGACCTGCTGAGCCTGTTCCACGCGCTCAAGGTCTGCCTGACGGATCTGGATCAGGCCTGTGTGCTCGCGGCCAGCCGCCTCGGCGGCACCTTCGGTCGGGATGCGATCGGCGAGGGTCTGCCGCTGGCCGGTGGCGCCAACGGCATGCTCAATTGCCTGCGGATAGAAGTGCCGGGCTGCACCGCACGCGCGGTCGACTTCGACGGCCACAGCGACCAGCAGATCGTCGCGTTGCTGGCTGCCGAGCTGTTCGCCGACGACCCCGAGACCGAGGCCGGATACATCGGCCAGGAGCGTTACGGCACAGCAACGATCGAGCAGGCTCTGGGCCCCAGTCCGTTTACCGCGCAGCTGCGCGCGGATGAACACTGGGTCGTGCTCGCCACTGGCGGCGCACGCGGTATTACCGCGCAGATCGTCGAAGCGCTGGCCTGCCCCGGCATGCATGTGGTGCTGCTCGGACGTACGCCCGAGCCCGCAGCGGAGGCAGCCGACACCGCAGTTCACAGCGACGCCGCCGGCCTGCGCACCGCGCTGCTGGCAATGCATCTGGCACGCGGCGAGCGTCCGCGTCCGGTGGACGTGGATCGCGAAGTCGCGCGCATCCTGGTCGAGCGCGAGCTGCGCGCCAATCTCGCGCGGCTGCGTGCAGCCGGGGTTCTTGTCGACTATCGCGTCTGCGACGTCCGCGACACCGCTGCATTTTCAGAATTGATCGACGCGCTCTACGTGACACACGGACGCATCGACGCCGTGATCCACGGCGCCGGCGTCATCGAAGACAAGCTGCTGGCCGACAAGTCCACTGACTCCTTTGCACGCGTGCTGGGGACCAAACTCGATCCGGCCTTCGTGCTGGCCCACAGGCTACGGCCGGATTCGCTCAAGCTGCTGGCCTTCTTCACCTCGGTGGCGGGCCGCTACGGCAACCGCGGCCAGTCCGACTACGCCGCAGCCAACGAAGCACTGAATCGTCTAGCCTGGGAGCTGCACCGCCGCTGGACCCAGACCCGCGTCGTGGCCATCAACTGGGGGCCCTGGGACGCTGGCATGGCCAGCGACGGCATCAGGCGCCAGCTGCGCGAGCGCGGCATGGAGCCGATTCCGGTGGCCGCAGGCACACGCTTCTTTCTCGATGAGCTTGCCAACGGCCCGCGTCACGATGTCGAGCTGGTGGTTGGCCAGGGGCCCTGGGGCGCGCTGGCCAGCAGACCCGCAGTCGCCGATAAGGCCATCGCGGCGCCTCACTACAGTTTCGTGCACAAGCCGCCGCGCATCGGCGTCGGCGGCACGATCACCCTGGATCATCGGCTGAACCTCGCCAGCGAGCCTTGGTTGCGCGACCACATCGTTGAAGGCCGCGCCGTGGTCCCACTGGCGATTGCGCTCGAGACCCTGGCGCAGTTCGTGGCGCTGGGCTGGCCCGACTGGCAGATTGCCGAGGTCAGCGAGCTGCAGGCACTGTCACCGTTGACCGTCGATCCCGAATCCGGCACCGACACGCAGCTGCGCGCCAAGGCCGCAAGCCATTCCGAACCCGGCAGTCAGATCGTAACCGTGCAGTGGGGCTGCCCGCAGCGGTCTGCGGAACCCTGGTACCGCGCCAGCATGCGCCTGGTAACAGCACTACCGCGCACCGACGCTGCACAGCTGGCCGGATTGACGCAGCGCGAACCGGTCGAGTCCGGACAGCTGTATGCGCAGTACCTGTGCCGTGGCCCAAGGCTGCGTGCACTGCAGCGGGTGGACGCGGTAGCCGCCAACGGTGCGATGGCCACGCTGCAGACCTCGACCCCTGATGATTTCACGTCCGGCAGCAGCGCGGCGTGGCTGTTCGACCCGGCGCTGATCGATGCCCTGAGCCAGCTGGCCTTCGTCTGGGCCCAGCAGCAGCACGACAAAGGTGTGGTGCCCACCCGTCTGGGACGGGTGCGCCGTTACGGAACCGCCCCCGTTGCCGGCCCGGTACGACTGGTCCAGCATTTCATTCACCACGAAGAGGACGGCCGCCTGATCGCGACCGCCGAGTTTGTGGATGCTTCGGGAATGCTGCGCTACGCAGTCGACGATGCCGAGTGCAGCATCAACGTTGCGCTCAGCCGGCTGGCCCCGCGCTCGCCGGACTACGTGCAGCCGTCCGTCGGTGAACGTGCCTAGTCGGCGCGGTTGAGATGGGCCAGCCACTCGACATCGCCATCATCGGTCTGGCCGGGGTCTACCCGGGTGCAGCCAATGCGGCCGCGTTCTGGCAGAACATCTGCGCCAAGGTCGACGCCATCACCGACGCGCCGGCGGACTGGACCGGCCCCTACTTCGAGGCTGACACCACTGCGGACGACCGCATCTACACGACCCGGGGCGGCTTTCTCGGCGAACTGGCGCAGGTCGATCCCATCGAACTGGGCGTGATGCCCAGTGTCGCTGCGGGCAGCGATCCGGACCATCTGCTGGCCCTGAAGATGGCGCGCGATGCACTGGCCGACGCCGGCTATCTGGCGGCTGCCGGTGGCCGCGGCTTCGACGGCAAGCGCGCCGGCGTCATCATTGCCCGCGGCACCTACGGCAATCGCGGCCTCGCCGGCATGCTGGCGCGCGGCCTGTTCATGGACCAGATGATGGAGGTGATCCGCGGCCTGCGGCCGGACTTCAGCAACGAAGATATCCGCACGCTGCAGACCGAGCTGAAGCAGCAACTGCCACCGTATGGCGGCGACTTCGTCGGCGTGCTCACGCCCAACGTCATCGCCGGCATGATCGCCAACCGGCTCGACATGATGGGGCCCAGCTACATTGTCGATGCCGCCTGCGCGTCGTCGTTGATCGCGCTGGACGCCGCAGTCCAGGAGCTGGTCAGTGGCCGTTGCGATCTGATGCTGACCGGTGGCACCCAGGCGCAGACACCGCCACAGCTGTTCATCCAGTTCTGCCAGATCAACGCCCTGTCGCGCGACCGCCTGCGTCCCTTCCAGAAGGGCGCAGACGGCACCTTGCTGGGCGAAGGCTGCGGCATGCTGGTGCTCAAGCGACTGGCCGATGCCGAACGCGATGGCGATCGCATCTATGCGGTGATCAAGGGCGTCGGCACCGCTTCGGACGGCAAGGCCAAGGGCTTGCTGGCACCGCGGGTGGACGGCGAAATACTTGCGCTGCAGCGCGCCTATACCTCCAGCGGCATTGATCCGCTGACCGTGGATCTGCTGGAGGCTCATGGCACCGGCACGCAGGTCGGTGACCAGACTGAAATCGAAGCGCTGACGGCGGTGTTCGGCGGGCGCGGCGCGCAGCCACAGATCGCGCTCTCGGGCGTCAAGTCGATGATCGGCCACTGCCTGCCGGCAACCGGCGCCGCGTCGCTGATCAAGACCGCACTGGCGCTGCACCACAAGACCCTGCCGCCGATGCTGTGCGATCAGCCCGATCCAGCGCTGCATCTGGAACGCACGCCGTTCTACATCAACAACGCCACCCGCCCATGGATACACGGCGGCGACACGCCGCGGCGCGCCGGCGTCAACGCGTTTGGTTTTGGCGGAATCAACGCGCACGTCGTACTCGAGGAATACGTCCCGTCGGCCGCAGGGTCAACGCCGGAATCCGCTGCGCTGAACGTCCCAGCGGGCAGCGAAGTCCTGCTGCTGGCTGCGGACAGTCGTGAACAGCTGCTGCAGCGGCTGGGCGCTGCGATCGCGTTGCAGCAGGGGCCGCAGCCGCTGAGTGCAGCGGAGTTGGCGTGCGCCGCCAGCCAGTACGCGGCCGGCGACCATCGTCTGGCAATCGTCTGCGACGGCGACGCCGATCTGCTGCAGAAGCTGCAGCAGGCACAGGACAAGCTCGGCGCAGCCACGGCCCCGTTCAAGACCCGCAACGGCATCCACTACGGCACCGGTCCCGCAGCCGGCAAGCTGTGCCTGCTGTTTCCAGGCGAGGGCTCGCAATACCCGGGCATGCTGGCGGACCTGTGCCTGCGCTTCCCCAAGGTCCGCGCCGGATTCGATTTCATCGAGGACAGCGCGCGCCGCCGTGGCAGCGGCTCGCGCGCTGCCCTGCTGTTCCCGCCGCCGACCGGACTGGACCCGGCGCAGCGCGCAGCAGGCGAGGACGCGCTGCAGGCGATGGACGTCGCCGCGGAAAGCGTATTTGCCGCCAGCCTCGCGCTGCAGGCGCTGTATGACGACCTCGGTCTGCGCTTCGATGCCATGCTCGGTCATTCCACCGGCGAAAACACCGCACTGACCGCCTGCGGCCTGCGCCGCTACGCCTCGCGCCAGGAACTGGCGGACGCGGTACAGGTCATGCACGGGCTCTACCAGCGCCTCGACGCCGAGGGCAGGATCGCGCACGGCACGCTGCTGTCCATCGGCGGCCTCGACCCGCAGCAACGTGCGGGGCTGCTGCAGGGTGCACCCGGCATGCAGCTGGCCATGGACAACTGCCCCAATCAGCTGGTGCTGTTTGGTTCTGCCGACGCCGCCGAGCGCCTGCGCGAGCAGCTGTCCGCGCAGGGGGCCATCTGCCAGGCGCTGCCATTCGGCCGCGCCTACCACACGCCTCTGTTCAAGCCGATGGCAGACGCCATTCGCGACTATTTCGCGGCGCTGGACTTCGGTCCCGGACGGGTGCCGCTGTACAGCGCCCGCAGCTGCGCGCCGTTCCCCGAGGACGCGGCCGCCATCCGCGAACTCACCGCGCAGCAGTGGGAACACCCGGTGCGCTTCACCGAGACGATAGAACGCCTGTACGAAGACGGTTACCGCGTATTCCTTGAAGTGGGCCCCAGCGGCAACCTCAGCGCATTCGTCACCGACATCCTGCGCGGACGGCCGGATACCCTCGCCATTGCCAGCAACCTGCGCCGCCGCGGCGATCTGAATCAGCTGCATCAGGCGCTGGCGCAGCTGTTTGCGACCGGCGTCAGCTTTGATCCGCGCCGACTGTATGCCGATCGCGCCATCACCCGTTTTGATCTGCTGGCGCCGGCGCGCGCCGCCGCCAAACGCCCAGCCAGAGCCGCCTTGCGGATGCCGCAGCTGACGCTCCCGGCGCACTGGCGACGTCCGCTGCCGACCCCGGCCACCGTAGTGCAAGCTGCAGCCGCTGACGCCACGCCCCTGCGCGCGGACCCGGCCGTTGCACCGATGGCCGGCGATCCGCGCTTACAGGCCCTGCAGCAGCACTTCGCGCTGATGCAGGATTTTCTCGACAGCCAGGCCCGCGTGCTGGGGCTGGCGGCGGCGGGGGCATCCCAGCCACAGCCGCCGAATACCCGCCACGCAGCGCCGATCAGCGAGGCCGAATATCCGCTGCTGGGTCCGGTACAGCTCGCGACCGGCACGCAACTGATCTCGGAGCGCAGCTACACGCTGGACAGCGAGCGGTTCCTGCGCGACCACTGCATCGGCGGCACCCCCAGCGCGCGTGACGCGACGCTGCTGGCGATACCGGTCATTCCCTTCACCTTCAGTCTGGAGATTTGCGCGGAAGCGGCGGCGCGACTGGTGGCCACACCCGCGCTCAAGGTCGTGGCGCTGGAGAATGCGCGCGGCAGTCGCTGGCTCTCCCTGGATCAGG
This sequence comes from Solimonas sp., assembly GCA_041612095.1. Taxonomy (GTDB): domain Bacteria; phylum Pseudomonadota; class Gammaproteobacteria; order Nevskiales; family Nevskiaceae; genus Solimonas. The sequence continues at coordinate 25,752 of JBFJJW010000002.1, forward strand.
GATCGGTACGCCTGCGCATCGTCGCCGACCGGCGGGACGCCGCTGGCGGTGATCGTGCGGACGGCGGGGATGCCCGCGTGCAGGTGCGGCTATTCCTGCTCGACCAGGGCGGCCCGCCCGATGGACTGGTGGTGTTCGAGGCCGAGGTGCGGCTGGCCGCTGACTACCCGCCCGCGCCGCAACCGCTGCCGTGGACCTCGGACGCAGCGCTGCCCCCGCGCTTCAATGCCGATGGCCAGCTCTATGCGCGCGGCATGTTTCACGGACCCCGCCTGCAGGGTGCGAAGACGCTGCAGCGCTGGGGCTCCCACGGCATCGACATGCAGCTGGAAACGCTGCCGACCCACGACTACTTCGGCTTCACGCAGACCCCGCGGCTGCAACTGGACGCAGCGCTGGCCGACGTACTCGGACAGACCTACTACTACTGGCTGCAGGAACAGCATGGCGGGCTGATCAGCTGCTTTCCCTACGCGATCCGCCGGATCGCGCTGTATGCACCGCCACAGCCACCCGGCACGGCGATACGCAGCCGCGCGACGCTGCAGGTGCCGGCGCCCGACCGCCTGGCCGGTGATGTCGAAGCCTGCGCGACCGACGGTCGCGTGCTGATGCGGGCCGAGGGCTGGGAGGACCGCTGCTTCGTCGTACCCGAGCGCTTCTATCAGTACCGCCTGCAGCCGGCCACCCGCTTTCTTGCCGAGGTCTGGATGGATGGCCTGTTGCCACCGGGTCTGCAGGCGCGACGCATCGCGCCGTTTGAAGACGATTTGCTGAGTCAAGGTGGCGGCATCTGGGGGCGCGGTCTGGCGCACATGGTGCTCAATCGTGAAGAACGCGCCCGCTGGTACGCGCTGCCCGCTGCCGGGTCCCGCCGCCATGAATGGCTGTTGGGACGTATCGCGGCCAAGGAGGCCGCGCGTGACTGGTTCCGCATCCGCCACCAGCTGCAATTGGCATCCGCAGACATCGAGATCGTCGGCGACGATCGCGGTCGCCCGCAGGTTCGGGTAGACGCGCTACCAGGTGCGTCGATGCCGGCGGTGTCGATTTCGCATAGCCGAGGCTGGGCCGCCGCGGTGGTTGCCGACCCGGGCCTGGCTGTCGGCTTCGACTATCAGCGCGTCAACAATGTCCGCGCCGGCGAGCTGATCCGCGGCGCCTTCGGCGAGGCTGAGCAACACTGGTTCAGCTCGGTGCCCGAGGCGCAGCTGGAGCTGGTCGCCACGGCCCTGTGGTGCGCCAAGGAAGCCGCTGCCAAGGCGGCCGGTACCGGGCTGCAGGGCCGACCGCTGGACTGGGTCATCAGCGCCTGCCAGCTGGATCCCGCCACGGTCGCTTTCGGCTCTGCGCAGGTGCGCCGCGGCACGCTTACCTACGACATCGCCCTGCAGTTTGAAGCACGCGAGGCAATCAGCGCGCTGTGCCTGAGCACGGCCGCGACCGACGGCCATCCGCAGCGGATGGCATGACCCCTCACCCTCTCCCCCCGACCCCCATTCCCTACGCATGACCAAAACTCTGTTCATAGGACTCGACGGCTGCACCTACACCGTGCTGGATCAGATGACGCGCGAGCTGCCGGGCGAGGGCCTGACCATGCCCTTCATGAAATCGGTGATGGAACGTGGCGTGCGCGCCAAGCTGCGCTCCACACCCAATCCGCTGACACCACCGGCCTGGTGCAGCATCATGACCGGCCGCAACCCCGGCGAGCATGGCGTGTTTGATTTCATCCGTGCAGAAGACCGGGGCGGCGAGGTCTACTGGACGCTGTACGATGCGCGCGACATCGACTGCGAAACCCTCTGGTCCATCTGCTCACGCAAGAACAAGAGCGTGGCCGCACTCAACTTTCCGCTGACGGCGCCTGCAGCCGAAGACCTCAGGGGCTCGATCGTGCCGGGATTCATTCCGGCCAAGCATCTGCGCCGCAACACGCATCCGCGCGAGCTGTTCGAACGCATCAAGACGCAGATCCCGGGCTTCGACCCCAAGGAACTGGCGTGGGACTTCGACAAGGAAAAGCAGGCGATGGAGTCCCTGAGCGCGGATGAGACCGCGAAATGGGTGCGCTACCACCTGCCGCGCGAGGAGCAATGGTTCAAGGTGGCCGAATTCATACTCGCCAATGACCAGCCGGATTTCATGGCGGTGATGTTCGACGGCACCGACAAGATTCAGCATCAGGCCTGGCCCTGGCTGGATCAGGCCTTGCTGCCCGAGAACCCCACCGACCACGACAGGGAAATGCGCGCGGTCTGCCTGGAGTACTTCCGCAATGTTGATCGCTACATCGAGCAATTGGTGACACTCGCGGGCCCGGACACGCAGGTGTTCTTTGCGTCCGATCACGGCTTTACTGCATCGACCTATGTGCTGAGGATCAACAGCTTCCTGGCCGAGAAGGGATACCTGAGCTGGGCCCGGAACGACGGCAGCGATATGGCGATCCGACGGGAAGCCTCGGACTTTGCCAACCTCGACTGGAGCAAGACCACGGCCTACTGCCGCACGCCCTCGTCCAACGGCATCCACATCCGGGTGGCGCGAAAGCCAGGGGATCCGGGCATACGGCCGGAAGACTACGCTGCGTTTCGCGAGCGCCTGATTGGCGATCTGCTGGCCTTGCGTCATCCGGCGACCGGCGAGCAGGTCATCACCGAAGTGCTCAAGCGCGAGGACTGGTTCCCGGGCAAGCACATGGAGCGCGCCTGTGATCTGACTCTGGTCCTCAGCGATCACGGCTTCGTCTCGATCAAGAACCTGCAACCCTGCATCGCGGATCGCCCGCATGCGGCCGGCACCCATCACCCCGATGGCATCTTCATGGCCGCGGGCCCGGGGATTGCTGCCGCCGGCATGGTCGACCTGTGCCAGATCGTCGATGTCGCACCGACCCTCCTGCACAGCCTGGGCCTGCCGGTACCCAGCGACTTCGAAGGAAAGGTACCCGACGCCTTCTTCAGCGCCGAGTGGCTGGCTACCCATCCGGTCAAAAAAGGTGCGCCGACGCGCGCACCGCAGCGGCGCGAACAAGTCGAGGAAATGGACGCCGGTGAGCAGAAGCAGATCATCGAACAGCTGCAGATGCTCGGCTACATGGAATGAACGCATCTGGCAGCGATCAGGCGCGCGTCAGCGGACTGGATGCGCGACAGCTGGAGCGCGACTACGGTCTGTGCATGATCGAGGGCGGCAGCCTGGCCGGCCATCTGATCTACGAGCGGCCGGCGTTCGTGTTCGATCCGCGGCGACTCAAGAATGTCACGCTGGGCGCCTACAGCTATATCAACGGGCGCTATACCTCCAGCCTCTACCAATGCCGGCTGGGGCGCTACTGCTCGATCGCCGAATCGGTCGTGATCGGCCCTCCGGAGCATCCGACGGAATGGTTCAGCACCCACCCGTTCGTCTTCACCCGCCCCGACAGCCTGCCACCGTTCTACCGGCTGCCTGAGTTCGTGCGGCTGGCGCCGGGAGCCGACGCGCCGCCGAACCCCTACAGCGACGCCGCCGAGACCGTCATCGGCCACGACGTCTGGATCGGGGCCGGTGCGTTCATCAAGGCCGGCGTCCGCGTTGGCGACGGCGCCATCGTCGCGGCTCACGCCGTGGTCACGCAGGATGTGCCGCCTTACGCCATCGTTGCCGGCGTACCGGCGCGGGTACAGCGGCTGCGGTTTCCGGAAGCGACCGTGGAACGCATGCTGCGCCTGCAATGGTGGCGCTATGACTTGGCGCCCCACAAATCGGCGCTGGATTTCAGCAAGCCCGAGGCTGCGATGGCCGAGCTCGAGGCCCGGCTGGCGGATCAGCGCCTGACCGCGCTATCGCCAGAAACCTACCGCGTGACGCGGGAAAATCCGCACAGCGGCTTCAGCATAGAGCGCTACGCTGACCCCCTGTACTGAATCGACGAAACCGCATGGGCATGGCCGCGCTGACGGGTCTCACCGCGCAACAGCTGCTTGATCACGGACTGAAGGTATTCGAAGGGCGCAGCATCGACGGCGTGCTGCGCTACGAGCGCCCGGTTTTCGTGATGGACCCGCGCCGCATCAAGAACAGCGCGCTGGGCGCATACAGCTACATCAACGGCTATGGCAGCGTCAGCCTGTATGCCACCGAAGTCGGACGCTACTGCTCGATCGCCGAATCCGCAGTGATCGGTGCACCGGAACACCCTACCGATTGGCTTTCGACGCACCCGTTCACGTTCACACGCCCGGACTACATGCCGAAGTTCTACGAGAGTCCGGACTTCCAGCGACTGGCACCGACCGCGGACAGCGCAGGCGCGGTGTACCCGATACCCGACAAGACCGTGATCGGCCACGACGTCTGGATTGGCGCCGGCGCGCAGATTCGCCGCGGATTGACGGTCGGCGACGGCGCCATTGTCGCCGCGCACGCGCTGGTGACGCACGACGTGCCGCCGTATGCCGTCGTCGTCGGCCAGCCGGCGCGTGTCCTGAGGATGCGCTTCACCGATCCCGTAATCGCACGCCTGCTGAAGCTGCAGTGGTGGCGCTACGATCTGGCGCCACACAAGGAAGCCGTGGATTTCTCCAGAATCGAAAGCGCGATCGACAGCCTCGAGTCGCTGCTTGCAGCCGGCGATTTGCAGGCACTGCGGCCCGCCAGCTACCGTGTCCTACGCCGCGCCGATGGTTTTGATATCGAGCCCTTGGCCAACCCGCTTTACTTCAACTAGATGCCCCACGTCTGCCAGCACCGACTATCTGCATAAGCTCACCGCGCTACTCGAGGACTTCACCCAGGACTGGGACAACGAATTCGATCGCGCCATGGGTCCCGAAACCCGGCTGCTGGCCGATCTGGGATTCGAGTCCATCGACATCATCCAGCTGGTCGTGGCGATACAGGAGGAGGTCATCGGCCGCAAGCTGCCGTTCGACAAGCTGCTGATGCGCGAAGGCCGCTATGTCGACGACCTGTCCGTGGGGCAGATCGCCGACTATCTCGCGGCCCATAGCGCCGCCTGAAACGGTGTGCCGGTCGATCAGTCCGACATGATGGATGCGAACCTCCAGCGCGCGGCGGCGACAGCGCGCGCAGCATCGACACGCTGAACGTGAGCGCGCCACCGAAGCTGGCCGTCCAGCAACTCGGAGAGGGGCCGGATGTGGTCCTGCTGCACGGCTTGGCGACCAATCGGGCCTTCTGGTACACCACCGCCGTCGCGCTGCAGAACCAATACCGGGTCACGCTATTCGACCTGCGCGGCCACGGCTACAGCGAGCGCCCCGCCTGCGGCTATCGCGCCACCGACTTTGCCGAGGACGTGCTGCGGCTGATGGACTCGCTGCGCATCGACAGTGCCGCGTTGATCGGGCACAGCTACGGTGGCGCCGCCGCATTGGAAGCGGCCGGCATGGCGCCGCAGCGGGTCACCCATCTTGGACTGATAGACGCGCGGATCGCGCGCCTGCAGCCCTTGTTGCGGCTGCACGATACGCCGTGGATCAGCGAGGCCGAGAAGGAAGTGGCGGCCACGCACGCGGCCGACTGGGCGGCATTGCCACAGGTCGGCTACCTGTTTCTGGAGGCGGCCGCGCGCATGTGCCTTGCCGGGCAGCTGCCACAGGCACGGGACGACTTCACGCCGTTTGGCCACGGGCGCGGCGCCAAGCGTGCCGCCACGGCCTGGCTCAATCTGCTCGATCAGACCACGGCTCGGGATGAGCTCGACGAACCGGGAATGCCCAGCGCGGCAATAGCCGCACTGCGCATGCCGACGCTGCTGATGTACGGCGGCCTGTCACGCTGTCGGCATTCCGGGGCCGCGCTGCTGGGCTTGCTGCCGCAGGCACGCTACGTCGAAGTCGCCGATGCCGGCCATTTCTTTCCGTTGAACCAGCCACAGCAGGTGCTCGTCGAGTTGCAGCGCCTGTTGCAGCAGCCGCGACGGTCTGCTTGAGTCTCGCCATGCAAAGTCTGAACGGCCTGCAGGTGCTGGAGCTCAGCGGTCACGTCGCCGGCGCCTACTGCGGCAAGCTGCTGGCCGGCTTCGGTGCTGACGTCGCCGTGCTGCACGGCGGCCACGACGCGGCGCTGGACGCGATCGAGCACGCCTGGTTTCATGGCGGCAAGCGCCTGCTGCCCGCCACGGCGGCGGGGCAGTCTTTGACCCTGCAGGGCCTGGCCGAACAGGCCGACCTGATCATCGACGCCTGGGGCTGCGGTGCGCTCGAAGCAGCCGGCCTGGATCTCGCGCAACTGCGGTCGCGCAATCCCGGAGTCGTCATCTGTCGCATTACGCCCTACGGCCTGACCGGCCCGCGACGCCGCTGGCAGGCGGAGGACATCACGCTGTACGCCGCCTCCGGCCTGATGCACTCCACCGGCGACGCCGCACGCGCGCCGCTGAATGCCGCCCCGAGAATCTGCGAACTGACGGCCGGGATGTATGCCTATATCGCCAGCCTCGCGGCGCTGCTGCGCCGACAGCGGGACGGCGGCGGTGACGAGATCGATCTGTCCATCGTCGAGGCCTCGCTGGACAACTACGAAGTCGCGCTCGCGGAATGTCTGGCCAGCGGCAAGGTGGCCTGCCGCAACGGCGATCAGCACGCGATGGTGCCATGGCGCACCTACCCCTGTGCCGACGGCGAGGCCGCGATCATCGGCGGCCCGATCCGCCACTGGCTGAAAGCCGCTGCGATGTTCGAGGCGCCGGGCCTGCTGGACCCGGCGCTGGCCACGATGGGCGACCGCATCCAGCAGCGCCAGAAGACCGAAGCCCTGATGCGACCCTGGCTGGCCACACAGACCCGCGATGCCCTGTTTCACGCGGGCCAGGCGGCCGGCCTCGCCTGGGCTCCACTGCAGTCGCTGACCGAAGCGCTCGCCGACCCGCAGCATGCTGCGCGCGATTTCCTGGTGACGCAGCAACAGCCGGGCCTGGGCGAAGTCCGGCTGCCCGGCGCGCCATTTCGTGCGCAGCGCAGTCCTTGGCGCGATCTGGCGGCTCCGGCTACGCCCACCGATGCAGATGGCCTGAACTGGTCGCCGCGCCTGGCTAAACCCGCAAGGGGCCCAACTACCGCCCCGTTCAGCGGCCTGCGGGTGCTCGACTTCACTCACGACTGGGCCGGGCCGCACGCGGCGCGGGTGTTTGCGGATTACGGTGCTGAAGTCATCAAGATCGAATACCCCGGGCGGCTGGACGGCATGCGGGGCGGTTACATCGACAAGATCGATCAGCATCCGCGGTTCTGGCAGCTGCATCGCGGCAAGCGCTCGCTGACCCTGGACCTGAAGCAGGCATCACATCGAGCCGTGCTGGATCATCTGCTCGGCGGCACCGACCTGGTGATCGAGAACTCGCGGCCCGGCGTGATGGATCGCAAGGGCTATGGCTACTCGCGGCTGCAGGCGCTGAATCCACGCGTCATCCTGCTGTCGATGTCCGCATTCGGTGCCACCGGACCCTATGCCGGTTACTGCGGCTATGGCGGCACGCTGGAGGCCGTCAGCGGCCTGCAATCTCTTACCGCCTACGACGCGGGTGGCAGTTGCTATCGTGTCCGCGAAATGGACGTCATGAACGGCATCATGGGCGTCTGCGCCGCGATGACCGCACTGTGGCAACGCGGACACGACGACCGCGGCCAGTGGATAGACCTCTCGGAATGCGAAACCACCGCATGGTTCATCGGTGAGCATTTCGCTCGCTGCGCACGTGAGGCGCAGCAGCCGTTTGCCACTGGCAACCGCCATCGCGACTACGCACCGCAAGGCTGCTACGCCGCCGCCGGAACGGATTGCTGGCTCACGCTCAGCGTGCGCAGCGATGCCGAGTGGACAAAGCTGGCAACGCTGATCGGCGGACCCACGCTGGCCACCGACCCCCGGTACGCCACGGAGCGGCAGCGCCGCGATGCGCACGACGCGCTGGATCAGCTGATCACGCATTGGACTCGAACGCTTGCGGCGGACACCGCGGCGCAGATGCTGCAGGCGCACGGCATTGCTGCCGCAGCCGTTGCCAGAGCCGATGATCTGCTGCGCGATCCGCAGCTGCTGGCGCGTCAATGGCTGTTGAGCGCCGATGCGCATCGCTTTCCCGGCCTGCCGTTCCGGTTCGCCCGCGGCGGCGGCGCCGTGCGCAGCCGCGGGCCCGACCTCGGCGCGGACAACGATGCGCTGTTTGCCGCGGCAGGCCTGAGCTGCCCGCCGCTGGACCGCGCGCAGATCCGGACGGCCTACGAGCTGTCCTGAAGCTCGCCCGCACTGGCTGCGGCTATCCCCTACACCGCTTCAGCGCAGGCTCACAGGCCAGCGCTTGTCGTCGGCAGCACTTCATGTTTCATTCACACCCTGCGCCACACACTGCGGTGCGCATCGTCGAAGAGGCCGACCATGATCCAGATTCCCGCTCATCTTCCGCGCTGGAACACGCTGCTGCTGCGCCTGACGCTGGGCGCGATCCTCGGCTGTCTGCCCGCACTTTCCGGAGCCGTCGGCTTGCAGCCGGGCGCGACCAGCGAACATGACCTGAAGGCGGGCGGACTCAACCGCAGCTACCGCCTGTACCTGCCCGCAAACTACCGCGCCAACGCCGCGGCGCCGCTGCTGCTGGCCCTGCATGGCGGCTTTGGTACCGGCAAGAACATGGAGGAGATCAGCGCCCTGGATCGGGTCGCCGATGCGCGCGGCATCATCGTCGCCTACCCCGACGGCATCGGCCGCGCATGGAACGCGGGCACCTGCTGTGCACGACCCATGAAGCAGGGCATCGATGACGTCGCCTTCATGCGCGCGGTGGTAGCCGATGTCGCGCGCCAGGTGAACGTCGACCGCAGCCGCGTCTATGGTGCCGGGTTCTCCAACGGCGCGATGATGATGCACCGGGTGGCTTGCGAGGCGCCGCAGACATTTGCCGCAATCGCTGCCGTATCCGGCGGCATCATGCTCAAGGATTGCACGCCGGGTCGAGGCATGCCCACGCTACTGATACAGGGGCGCGCAGATCCACGCATTCCGTGGGATGGCGGTGAGTTTGATGGCAGCTACCGGCCGTCCATCAAGGACATCGTCGGCAGTCTCGGGGCACGCAACGGCTGCAGTACCGGAGAGCGTGTGACGGAGAGCAACGATGTCGTCAGCTGCCGGACGCTCACTGGCTGCCGCAATGGCCATGACGTGCAGTGGTGCGGCCTCGCCGGAATCGGCCACCAGTGGCCCGGCGGCAGAACCCTGCTGCCCATGTTGCTCGGCAAGAATACCGACCGCTACGACGCCTCGGTCAAGATCGTCGACTTCCTGCTGCAGCATCGCGCCAGATAGCGATCGGTTTGGCCAGATCAACCCGGCTTCGGGACGCACCGGGTCGCTGCCACGTGCCGCTACCGGCACGCGCGCTTTCGGACCACGTAGCGATGACGCTCCTATGAGTCTGATATGATAATTTCATTATCATGTCGCACTCGCGGAGCTGACCATGATCGCCGTCGTCGAAGCTGCACGGGCGGGCCTGCTCGGGCGACAGCACTGGGCCTCCAATCTGGTCGCCGGCGTGATTGTCGGAGTGGTCGCGCTCCCGCTGGCGATGGCCTTTGCGATTGCCAGCGGCGTCAAGCCTGAACAGGGCATCTACACGGCGATCATTGCCGGGCTAGCGGTCTCGCTGTTCGGCGGCAGCCGCATCCAGATTGCCGGACCCACCGGCGCCTTCATCGTGATTCTGGCCGCAGTCACTGCCCAGCACGGAGTCGAGGGCCTGCTGCTCGCAACCCTGATGGCCGGGTTCATGCTGATTCTGCTCGGAGTCGCGAAGCTCGGACGCGTGATTCGCTACATTCCCGATCCGGTGATCGTCGGCTTCACGGCTGGGATAGGCGTGATCATCTGGGTCGGACAGTGGAAGGACTTCTTCGGTTTGCCGTCGCCATCCGGCGTTCAGTTCCACGAGAAGCTGCTGCAGCTTGGCCAGTCTCTGCCTGAGCTGCACCCGGCGACCACCGGCCTGGCGCTGGCCAGCCTCGGCCTGGTGATCTATGGGCCACGTCTGCCTGGGCTCAAGCGCGTACCGGGGCCCCTGCTGGCGATGCTGGCCGTCACCGTGGCGCAGGCACTGTTCCAGTTTGACGGTGTGGCCACGATCGCCAGCGCCTTCGGCGGCATCCCTCAGGGGTTGCCGCAGTTTGCCTTGCCTGCCGTCAGCCTCGACCGCGTGATTGCGCTGATTCCTTCAGCCTTCACGATCGCCATGCTCGGCGCAATCGAATCTCTGCTGTCCGCCGTCGTTGCCGACAGCATGGCCGGCACCCGGCACAACTCGGATCAGGAGTTGATCGGGCAAGGCATCGCCAACGTGCTGTCACCCCTGTTCGGCGGCTTTGCCGCCACCGGCGCGATTGCACGCACAGCAACCAACTTCCGCAACGGCGCAACCAGCCCGCTGGCCGGCATCGCCCACGCACTGACGCTGCTGCTGACGCTGCTGCTGCTGGCGCCGCTGGCCGCGCAGATCCCGCTGGCGGCACTGGCCGCCATCCTGTTCTTTGTTGCCTGGACCATGAGCGACGTGCCGAGCTTCCTGCGCATGGCGAGGACCGCGCCCCCTTCAGATGTCGCGGTCCTGCTGATTACCTTCACGCTGACGGTGTTCACCGACCTGGTCATTGCCGTGAACATCGGGGTCATCCTCGCCATGCTGCTGTTCATGCGCCGCATGGCAAGTTCGGTCGAGTTGATCAGGCTCGAAGGCGCCCCGCTGCAAACCGAACTAAGCGCGTTGGGGCGTAGCAGCGCGCCCCCCGCCGTGCTGATCTACGCCATTGATGGCCCGCTCTTCTTCGGCGCCGTGGAAAGTCTGGAACGCGTGCTGCAGCAGTCCGGGCCGGACCCCGACTGCATCATCATCCGACTGGGCCGCGTGCCATTCATGGACATCACCGGCCTGCAGAGCCTCGATGAGGCGATCCGGAATCTGGGGCACCGCGGTGTGCACGTGCTGTTGTGCGAAGCCAACGCGCGCGTGCTGCGCAAACTGGCGCGGACCGGTATTGTGCGCCGCGATGCGGTACCGATACGGTATTTCCGCGATCTGGGCCTGGCGCTGGATGAGGCCGAAGGCCGACTTGCTACCCCACCGCTTGAGCCCGTAAACCACGACCGCGCATGACCCGATCATCCGTCTCGGCCCGCAGATCCCCTCGCACCCCCGCAGACCACGACGCCAGCATTCAGTCAGAGGAGTTGCACTGGCACGAGCTGCCGGACGCCTTTCTCTCCGAGCAGGGAACCGTGCACCTGAAGGCGCCGCTGGATGCCGACCTCTCCGAGCTGCAGCGGCAACTGCGCCGCGGCCGCTACCGCCATCCCTTCGTGTTCGATGACGGCGAAACGCTGCGCCTGCACTTCAACCTTCGCTACGTACAGAGCGCGATGAGCATCGCCGACCCCGATGCGCTGCAGCTGATGTACACGCAGAAGATGATGGCGTTCCTGCTGCTGCTTCCTGACCCGCGCCATATCGTCATTGTCGGGCTGGGCGGCGGCTCGCTGACGAAGTTCTGTTACCAGCAATTGCCGCGCGCGCGGATCACGACGATCGAGATCAATCAGCAGATCATCGGCTTTGGCGAGCTGTTTCAGGTGCCCCCACCCAACAGCCGCATGCGCATTCTGCACGCGGACGCGGCGGACTATTTCGCCGACACACGCGAGCGCGTCGATGTCGTGCTGCTGGACGGCTGCGATCGCCACGGAGTGGTCCCCGCGCTCTGCGAAGCCGGGTTCTATCGCCACCTGCGCAAACGCCTGCGGCCTGGGGGGGTGCTGGCCGTCAACCTGATCGGCCACGCGCACAACGCGGCGCAGCTGCAGGCGATGATCGCAGAGGAGTTTGGCAACCCAGTGATGACGCTGGACGTCAGCGATGGCGGCAACCGCATCGTCTTTGCGATCAACGAAGCGCAGCCCTCACCGGATTGGCCCGCGATTGGACGGCACGCAGCGGAACTCGCGCAGCGTCATGGCCTGGAATTCCCCGCGTACGCCCGCGGTCTGCAACGCAGCTACCAACGACAGGCGCCGAAACGGCCCTAGCGCTTGGCGGCTTTGCTGGCGTAACTGACGTTGTGCTTCTGCAGATACTCGCGGATCAGCTGACGGACCACCTGCGAAGACGTCAGATCCTGCTGAGCACACAATTTCTCAAAAGCCTTCTTCTTGGCCGGGTCGATCAGAACTGTCAGCCGCGCGGTCTTGGATTCCATGGCCGCCAGCCTAGCACAGCATGTGCATGGCATTAACATCGCACGCGGCAGGCCCGGAGTCGCAAGCAGTCCCATAGTCACGCTACAGTCAGGCTGCTGACCTCGGCGTCGGCACGAACCGGCCTCCAGAACGGCGGCTCACACATTCCGGCACAGACCGGGGCAGTATCGGGGGGAGATCATGACGGTGAACAATGGCGGGCCGGTGGCGCTGGTCACCGGCGGCGGTGGCGGCATCGGCCGAGCGGCGGCGCTGGCGTTTGCGCAGCGTGGGTACCGTGTCGTGCTGGCCGACATCAACCCGCAGGCCGCCGATGAGACGCGCGCGGAGCTGGAGGCCGCCGGCACCACACCCGCGGTTTTCGTCACCGACATCGGCAACAGCGCGCAGGTGCAGGCGCTTATGCAAGGCATCCGCGAGCGTCATGGCCGTCTCGACGCGGCGTTCAACAACGCCGGCGCCAGTTCATTGCGTGCGCCTCTGGCCGAAGTCGACGAGGCCGACTGGGAGCGCGTGCTGCGCGCCAACCTCACCGGCACCTTCCTGTGCATGAAATACCAGATCCGCTGGATGCTCGAAGCCGGCGGCGGCTGCATCGTCAACAATTGCTCGGTGTTTGGCTTGGGCGGGAGCATCAGCGCGACCTACACCGCGAGCAAGCACGGCATTGCCGGCCTGACACGCTCAGCCGCGATGTCCTACGCGTCACGCGGGGTTCGCATCAACGCGGTATGCCCGGGCCTCATCGATGCCGGGATGGGGGCGCGCTACATGGAGCGCTCATCCGAGGGCGATATCGCCGCCACGCTCGCATTGCATCCGGCAGCGCGCGCCGGCACCGCAGAGGAAGTGGCCCATGCGGTTCTGTGGCTGTGTTCGGACGAGGCGCGCTATATCCACGGCCACCTGCTGCCGGTGGACGGTGGCTACGGCGCCCGCTAGCGCGGCCACTCAGCTATAGCCGTAGCTGCGGGCCTGCGCCACCACTTCGGGCGCGAATGCGGACTGGTCCGGGCGCCATGGTAGCGGCGCGCTCAGACTGGGTTGTGCGGCCAGCGCGAGATCGTCAGCGGCTATCGGCTCCAGAACTTCCGCTTCCAGACCATATGGAGCGGTTCCCGGGCCGTACGCAGCGAAGCGCCACAGGTTGGGGGCCAGCATCCGCCGCAAATCCTCGGAGGCGAGGGTCAGGTCCAGCCCCGAGCACAGGTGCGCCAGGGTCTCGCGCGGCTGCAGATCCAGGGCCTCGACCTGCACGCGCTGCCACCGGTGCGTCATCGTGACCAATAGCCGCTCGATATTGCGGTTGGCGCGCAGCCACGGAATCTGCGGATCCACCAGTTGCGGCGTCCAGCCGTGATCCTTGAAATCAGCCGGCACGAACAGGCGTTCGCGCGCCCAGCCGGCAAGCAGGCAGCCCTGCGACCAGGGATGGCGCAGCAGGTGGATCACGCCTGCCCCCGGCACATGCCGCCGCAGTCGGCGCAGGTCCATGGGTCGCAGCGGGGACTCGGTATCGGGGATCACCAGCCGGCGTGGCGCTGCGCGCGACGCCAGCGTCGCAAGCAGCTCGCCCACCGCCCACTGTCGCCGCTGCTGCAGCCAGTCGCGGGCGCCGCCGATCTCGGCATCCGTCTGCGCGCCGAATTCAAGCTGCGCCACCGCACGCAGCAGACCGTCCGCATGCGGCCCCTGGCTCAGACGGAAGATATCCAGCAATTCGCCGACCTCGTCGGCCATGAACAGGCACAGCTCCGGCAGTGCGTACAGCTGTGAATGCCCATCCAGCTGGCCCGCAAGATACGATGCGCCGCTATAGGGAGCTGCCAGTATGAAGAGCGGCGCCGGCATCACGCTCATCGTGATGCGCCCACGCTGGGTGACGTACCCAGCCAGACCTCGCAGCCTCCGCGCGGGTTATGGACATAGCCCCATTGCTTGCCGCGCTTGACCGCCACCTTGGGGCCGAAGGGATTCACGGTGCCGACGTACAAACCTTCGGGTGTCGACGCCAGCGTGCGTATGCCCCAGTTGAACTTGTTGCCGAAACCCGAACGCGTCACCGGCTCCCAATGGATGCCATCGTGAGTGCGCCACAACTCGGCGCCCCCGTAGCGCGCCAGCAGATGTTCCTCGCCCCAGCGCCGTACCAGCGCCAATACGTCCTCCGGCCACAGGCTGATGGCCAGATAGGGCATGGTGTTGGTCCAGTTCAGTGTGCCTGCGTAGAGCCAGCCGTCGTGCACGCACATACGCCAGATATAACCATTGAACAGACTGTCGAAACCGGGGCCGTATCCGGACAGCGGATACTTGAGCCCCTGCTCCGTGGTGCGCGACTCGCCGACGATCAGGTCCCAGCTATCGTCAGGCCAGATGCGGATGACCTCAGCCGCAGCCGGGCCGATATTGGCTGCACGGTGGTAACCACCGTTGATGATGCCGAAGGCCACATAGAGCGCACCATTGAATTCACACAGCGTGCCGCCGACTTCATTGACGACACCACGGCCGGCGCCGTGGGTGATGACCTTCTGCCATCGATACGGCGGCTGACCGCCTGCGGTCTTCCAGATCTCGCCACCGGTCACGGCGTTGACGGTGCCGCCGTAGAGCTGGCCGTTGTAGGTGGCCAGTTCGAATATCGTCGCATTGTCGGGATTGCCGAAGCCTTCCTCGTTGACCGCCTGCCAGCGCCCGCGCGCGAGATCGTCGCTGGCGTAGATCACCGCCTCCGAACTGATGTCCTGCAGGAAGCCCTTGGAGGAACCGGAGGCCGTGGGGCTGATATGCATGCGCGCATCAAACGGCTGCAGCGTACGGCAGGCGCGCACCGAAGGGCTGAAGCCGGGGCGCGGCACCGCTACAAAGCGCAGGCCATCCTCGCTGCGCAGGATATCCGGGGCATGCGCGGTATGCGGTGACCACGCCGAGACATACAGGCAGGGGGCGCGATCGGCCGGCCCCTGATACACGCTCATGCCGCGAAAGCTGATGTAGCTGGGAACATCGCTACGGCCGTTGCTGCCAACGACATGCGGCGACTGGTAGACCCGCTCCCAGGTATCGGTTTCAGCGGTGTAAGCCCAGATCTCGGCGCGCCGATCAATGTCGTAAAGATCATCCGGGGCCTCGATCGGCCACGGCCGCATGCGCGGCGGCGGATCACCCATGCGCAGCGCCGCCATCGTGCCTCTCGAGGTGCCGACATACAGCTTCCCGCGAAATGCGGCCATGCTGTGCGCGTAGTGGTTCCAGCCGTCGCCAAACCCACTGTCGCAGGTCAGGCGGAAGTCGGCCTCGCGCAGGCCGCCTGCGGCCTCGCTCACGGAATCCAGGACCACAGCTCGACAAACAGGAAGCGGGCAATCGCGCGCGTGAATACCAGGCCCGTCAGGCTCCAGCCGGCGTCGATCTTGGCGTTGCCAGTCATTCCGGTCTTGAGGCGACCATCGGTTTCGGCCAGCACGACCTGCACACGCACCACCTTGCCGTAAGCCCCCTGCTCGGCAGCCGGTGCGATCGCGCGCACATGTCCCTCGAATGACGAACCGGGATAGGCCCAGGGCTTGAGCGAGGCCTCTGCATCCAGCTCGATATCGCCGATCGAGGACTCCGGCAGGCGGATATCCGCAAACAGCTCGGCAGTGTTTTCTATCGTTGCCAAGAGGTCGCCGCGCGCAAGATAGGTGCCGCGTGCAAATTGCAGTTGCGACGACACCACGCGTCCCTCAATCGGTGCCGTGATCCGGGTATAGCCCAGCTCCTGCCTGGCGTAGTCGAGCTCGGCACTGGCACGCTTGACCTCGGCCTCCAGGCCCTGGATTCGCTCGTTCAGGGCCGGGCTGCTGACCAGCTCCAGCTGGCGTTCGGCTTCCATCAGCTGCTGCCTGGCCACATCGGCGGCTCCGCGCGCGCGCTCGTACTCCTGCGGCGTCACCGATTTTCCGCGGTAGGCCGTGGCCACGCGCCTGGCGTTGCTTTCCGCCAGCTCCGCGCTGGCCCTGGCCGTGGCCACACGACTGCGCGCCACCTCAATCTCTTCCTCGCGCGCGCCCTTGTTCAGCAGACTCAGATCGGCACTCAGCCGCGCCAGCTCGGATTCGGCGGCAGCCAGCTTGGCGCGCTGAGCCGCATCGTCCAGGCGCGCGATGACCTGTCCGGCCTGCACCAGGTCGCCTTCGCGCACCAGTACCTCGCGCACGTCGCCGGCCACCAGTGCGCGCACGTCGGCCCGGTCGCTGGGCAGCACATCGAAGTCACCGCTGGCCGAATAGGGATACGGCAGCACGCAGATCAGCGCGACGATCCCCGCGATCGTCTTCTGCTTGCGGGTCGGCCGCCACGGCCGCCTGATGTGGCCCATCGTTGAGCGCTCAACCGCCACCCGCGAATACTGCTTGACCATGAAAACCCCCATCACACTCAGAAGAGCCAGAAACCCGACGCCGTGGTAGCGCTCGCTCAGCCAGCCACCGACGCCCCACAGCAAGACCACCAGCAACGCGACAACGAAGCCAAGCAAGGCCAGACCAAAGGCGAACAAGGCGCGGAACGGCAGTTGACGTGATCGCGTCGACCAGCCACTGCGGCGCAGGCCGCGCAGCGCTGCAATGGCCTGCTCCCGCAGATTGGGCGTATCCAGCGCATTGCTGAGCATGAAGTAGCCGTCGAATCGTGCCAGCGGATTGAGCCTCAGCGCCAGCGAGATGCTGGTAACCCAGGTCAGCCCGACGCAGAAGCGCGCGAATGCCAGATGCGTCTCGACAAACAGGAACCACAGCAATACTGACAGCGCAGCCGGCGCCGCCGTACCGACCAGGCCGCTGCCGACGATGCGCAGGCGCACCTTGCGGGATGCGCGTTCGGCGGCGCCGGCGGTGTCGACAAACAGGCGCGGAAAGCCAATCGTGCTGAAGACGAGACCGATACGCGGCAGTTCCGGTGTGTAATGCGCAATGGCTGCGGCACGGGCGGACATCGAGAACAGGTTGACCAGCACGGCGCCGACCAGCATCGTCGCGACCGCGCGAAAGCTGCCGAACAGGCCTACCGTCATCTGCAGCCAGTCATTCCGGTGCGCGATCAGCAGCGCCGCGGCCACTGCGCATAGCAGCGCGAACAGCAGCAGATGCCAGCGCGACGCCACCGGCCATATCAGCAGGCGCCCGGCGGCGACAAACCACCGCGGCGACAACCGCAGGTCGAGCTGGTTGGCCTGGCCCCGACGTCCGGTGACCAATCCGGTGAGCCCACCGGTCAGCCCCGGATTCGCCCGCGATCCCGGAACCGACGACGGCGGCAGCGCCATCGCCGGAGCTGCCGCGAGCGTCGCCATGCCGCCCGTCCAGCCCAGCGCCTCGCGCTCCGCGTCGCTATGTGCCGGCGGCGGCAGTGTCTCGTGCGTACCTCGCCGCATCAGCCGTTGCTGCGCCAGCTCGGCGACGAACCCCTCGATAGCGGCTGCGCTGAGCATGCGCCCGGCCTGCGCGGCCGCGCGACGTATGGCGTCGGCATCACGCGTACCATCGTGCAGCGCCGCCAGCGCGTAATCGTCCTCGCTGAGCCTTACCGGGCCGGACCCGGCGTCCGCCCAGACCTCGACCTCGCCGCCTACAGGCCGCGCGCGCTCCACGACGAACTGACGAAAGCGTGCACGCACGATGGGCTGGCCGTCGATGCGTGTCAGCGCGCGGCCGTCGGGGCCGCACGCAGCATGCCGCTGACCTGGGCCAGATCCGCAGTCAGCAGCTGCCCCGCTTGCTGCTTGAGGCGCAGCGCGTTGACCACCGCCTTGTAGCGCGCCAGCGCGTAGTCCCGCTCGGCGCGATAGCGCTGTTCCAGCGCCTCAAGCACATCCGTGCTGCTGCGCGTACCGGCATCGTAGCCGGCGCGTGCGGCCTGCTCGGACGCGCGTGATGCTTCGACGACGCGTTGCAGCGCGTTGACGCGCTGCAGGCCCGACAAGCTGTTCAGATAGGCCAGACGGGTGTCACGCACCGCCTTGGCGGTGATATCGGCGACCAGCGCCTCGGCGCGCTTCTGCAGCTCGGCCGACTGCCGCACCCCGGCGCTGAGCTGACCCCCGCTGTAGATCGGCACCTCGACGTTCACACCAACCCGGTCGTACTGATCATCACGCTCACCGCTGACGCCACCCCCGTTGTTCAGGCGCACCATCAGTCCGTTCAGACTGACCCGCGGCCACCCTGCCTTCTGAGCGCGCTCCCGATCTAGCTTTGCAGCCTCGGCAGCCGCCCGTTGCGCGAGCACGGCGGCGTTGGCGGCTTCCGCGCGGGCGATCCACACCTGTTCGTCCTGTGGCTGGGGCGGCAACAACCGCAGCGCCTCCGGCAGTCGCTTCAGCTGCGGATAGCGCTTTCCGGTCAACGATTCCAGCCACGCGGTACTGGTCTGGATTGCGTTGGCGGCCTCCAGCTGGTCGGCCTGCGCCAACTCGTAACGCGCCTGCGCTGCCTTGAGCTCGGCCTCGGTGGTCAGGCCGGCATCGACGCGAGACTGCAGCATATCGACCTGCTCGCCGAATGAACGCTCGGCGGCGGCGGCGGAGGCGTGGCCATCGTAGGCGGCAAGCACCGCAAAGTAGGCTTCCGCGACCCCTATCAGCAACTCGTCCTGAGCCGCCTCCAGCGCGTAGCTGGCAGCGCGCACACGCAGCTCTGCCTGAGTTTTTCCGATGAACAAATCAGGGCGGTACAGCGCCTGCTCGAGGACGGCTCCGTACTGATAGCTCTCGTAGTCGTCTGCGCGGTCGACGTTGAACTGGCCATAGTAGTCACCCTGTACCCGATGATGGATGTAATTCGCCTGGCCCGTCAGACCGAGCTGCGGCAACAGTTTGCCGGTCGCGATCGGCACCAGCTCGCGTGCCGCGAGGTACTCGGCCCTGGCCGCGGCGTAGCGCGGATTGAGATTGAGGGCGTCGTTGCAGATCGCCAGCAGATCGACCGGCTCGGCCGCGGCCGCACCCGTGCTGGAGAACAGCGCCAGCAACAGAGAGCATCCGATTGTCTTGCATCGCCCCAGCATCCGCGCCTCCTTGCGGGTGCGTATCTGCGACTGCGGTTACGCCAGCCCGCAGCAAACGCCTGCCCGATTCCTGGTGAGAGGTGCGCCAGTATCGCCGCTACCGCGTGACACCCGCACCCCCTAGTTGTCTTGCGCCAGCTCTGCGCGGCGCAAGACTGACAGAGCGGCAGGCCTCACGCCATTGCCGCCACCCCCTACGCCCTGTCAGCCGACGCCGCTACGCAAAAAAAGGCCCCGCTACTGCGGGGCCTTTTGCACTTCACCGATACCGCTTAGCCGTTCGGCAGCTTCATCAGATAACGGCAGAGCGCCGGGCAGACCACGATCGCGCCGATCATATTGGCAAAGAACGCGAAGGTCAGCAGCAGGCCCATATCGGCCTGGAACTGCAGGCCGGACCAGAGCCAGGTCGCTACCGAGCCCGACAGCACCAGGCCGGTAAAGATCACCGGCTTGCCGGTCATGCGCAGCGTCTCGTAGAACGCTTCCTGCAGGCTCTTGCCCTTGTGCACGTACTCCTCGATCGTCGAATAGATGTAGATGCCGTAGTCGACACCGATACCGACCGCCAGCGCCGCCACCGGCAGCGTCGCCACCTTCATGCCGATGCCCTTGACCGCCATCAGCGCAGAAATCAGCGCCGACACGACATACAGCGGCAGCAGGATCGAAACCACGCCGGAGACGTTACGGAACGACAGCCACAGGAAGACGATGATGACCGCGTAGACGTAGTAGACGATCGGCTTCTCTTTCTCGTGGACCACCTCGTTGGACGCCGCCATCACGCCGCCCTGAGCTGACGCCAGCGCGAAATTGACTGGGCAGGGTTTGTCCAGGGATTCAAGACGGGCACGCGCCTGATCCAGCTTCTCGCGCCGACTGACCACCCTGGAGTCCTCATCCACCTGGGTGTCGGTGAAGTCCAGCGCCTTCAGCGCAGTGATCTGGCGCTTCAGCGCCACCTTGGCGTCACCCAGCTCGCGCCGCACGCTCAGCTTGTCCTCGCAATAGGCGGGATCGCTGACCTTGTGCACATCGAACCAGGCCTTGGCATTTGCCTCGTTGAACGACTTGGTGAGATCGGTCAGGCGCGACAGGGTCTCCGCCTTGTGATCCTTGGTAAAGACAAACACCGCCATCGCCGAGCAATTCGGGCTCAGCAGCCCTGACGAGGTGGGGATCGGCGTGATCGCCTGCACCATCGTGAACTGATTGCGCGGCAGCACCTTGAACTTCGGCATGCCTTCGGAGAAGGCCATATTGACCTGTTTGGCCGCCCACGGCAGCGACAGGATCGAGGCAACGCCCGGATCGTTCTCCATGTGCCAGCCGAAGCGATCAATCTGCTCCATGACGTCGTACTTGATGCACGCCTCGGGATCGGTCTCCGCAATCACCTTGATGATGTCGGTGCCGATCGTGAAGTTCGCGGTAATGGCATTGGAGTCGTTGTTGTAGCGCGAATCCGGGCGCAGCTCGGGCACGCCGGCCTGAGAGTCGCCGTACTGCATGTCCTTGGCCTTCCAGGTTGCCCATCCGAACAGGACAGCAACGATCAGGATGATGATGGCTGCAGGAACCGGCTTGCTGAGGCGCGACAACGAGCGGAAGACCGGATTGAATACGGCCTCACGCGCATCCTGCTTCTTGATGAAGCTGTCGACGTCGGTGACGCTCATGTACGTCAACCAGATCGGCATCAGGATCTTGTTGGTGACGATGATCGCGGCCATGCCGTACGAGGCATTGATTGCCATCTCGCGGATGATGTCGATCGGGATCAGCAGAATCGTCAGGAAGCCCGCCAGATCGGTGATCAGCGCCGTCGTGCCCGGAATCGCCAGGCGGCGGAAGGTTTCCACCGAGGCGTCGTAGCCATTCTTGCCGGTGGCAAGCTCCGACACCCAGGAGCTGGTGTACTGCACACCATGCGATACCGAGACCGAGAGAATCAGGAACGGAACCAGAATCGCGAACGGATCCAGACCATAGCCACTGGCCGTCAGCAGGCCGAACTCCCAGATGACGGCAATGAAGGAACACACCAGCGGCAGAATCGCGAGCTTGAAGCTGCCGAGATACAGAATGAGCAGCACGAACGTCATGCCCAGTGCGACGAAGAAGTACATGACCACTTCGTTCGCCGCGTCGGTCACGTCACCGATGACCTTGGCAAAGCCGACGATGTGAATGTCGATCTGGTCGTCCTGGTACTGACCTCGAATCTTGTCTTCCAGCTCCTTGGCGGCGACGCGGTAGTCAAGCTTCTTGCCGCTGACCGGATCGATCTCCAGCAACTCGGCAAACACCATCGCACCGGTCTGGTCCTTCGATACGTAACGGCCTACATGGCCGCCCTTGCCGACGTTGGCACGCACCAGCGTGAACATTGCATCGGTCGGCTGGTACTCGGCCGGTATGACGTTGCCGCCAGCAAAGCCGCCCTCGACCACTTCGACATAGCGCACGTCTGGCGTAAACAGCGACGACACGCGCGAGCGATCGATGCCGGGCAGGAAGAACACTTCATCGGTCACCTTCTTCAGCTTGCTGAGGAAGTGCTCGTTGTAGATGTCGTGCGACTTGTCCTTCTGAATCAGCGCTACCAGCACCGTGTTGGCGCCGCCGAACTCATCCTCGTACTGCTTCAACACCTGCATGTACGGATGATTCAGCGGTACCGACTTGTCGAAGCCCGCATCGACATGCGTGCCGGCCGCGAAGACCGCGAAGATCGCTGTCAGGACGCCCAGCAGCGCCAGCATCAGCATCCGCTTGCCGTAGATGATCGGTTCTACAACCGCAAGAATTGCGTCTTGCGAGAACATTGCTTTGCCTGCCATGGGCGCTCCCCTTCGTTAATCTGTTTTAGTTACGGCCCGCGCTTACTGCAGCGCGATGCGCTGCACACCGGACTCGCCAACGGCGAGCAGCTCATCGCCAAACGGCACCGCTGCCGACAGCGGCGTGCCGCTTGGCGCCTTGAGCAGGTGCACATTGCCCCCGTTGGCATCCATAACCACGATATTGCCGTTGAGCCCGACCATGGCCACCCCGCCGGTGGGCAGCGCCGTGCCGCCAAACATCGAGGCGACCGTATCGGTCTTGACCTCGGTCCAGTTGCCGCCGCGCACGTCGTCGGTCACAAAGGCATTGCCGCGCAAGCCAAAGATGGCCGCGCCATTTTCTCCGAGTGCAACTGCCCCGAACCACGACCCCTCATACGGCGATTCGAGGGTGACCCAGCTGGCGCCCTGATCGCTGGACATCGCCAGGGTTGACTGCTCGCCAGCCAGCAGGACGTCGCCGTTCTGCAAGCGGATGATGCTGTTGAAGTGCAGCTCGTTGGCACGCACGTCGGACTCGACACCGGTCCAGTGCTCACCGCCGTCGCTGGTCTCGTACATCAGACCGTAAGCACCGACCGCAAAACCGCGATTGGCATCCAGGAACAGCACGTCAAGAAACGGCATCTCCAATTCAGGCTCGAAGTTCTGCAGCACCCAGGTCTTGCCGCCGTCACGCGTACGCAGGATCACCGCGTCGTGACCAACAGCCCAGCCGTTCTCGGCATCCGCGAATGACACTGCCGTCAGCGGCGAGCGCACCGGCACCGATACCTGCATCCATTTGCGGCCATCGGTGGAAATCACGACCGCCCCACGATCACCCACCGCGACCAGATGACTGCCCAGATTCACCACATCCAGCAGCATCGACTGCGCCGTCAGCGGCATAATCTCCGACGGCATCGGCTTGACCGCCGAGGCTTCGGCCTCGGGCTCGGCCGCGTCGTCTTGCGCGACCACTGCGGTGCAGAAGGTCAGCAGGCCTGCCGCAAGCAGGGTCCGCACGGTCTTGATCTCGACGTTCATCTCTCTCTCCTGTGTCCTGCAACCGCCGGTCCGCCGCGGCTTGATTTTGAAATCTGTTGCTGTTGACCTTGACGCATTCCAGCATTACTGCCGAGACAGCTTGGATACATTCCCAGGGCCGAAGTAGTCCGGCTCGAAGCTGTGTGTGGCGGTCTCCGGATCTTCGTTATTGAGTGCCTGCGCGAGGTAACGGTTGTTCTGAAGATCGTACACGGTTTCGCAGACCGGAAGTTCATACGGCTTGTCATAGGCTACGACGCTATGCGTCTCCTGGACGCGCCATAGCTGATCGCGGGCATCGTGCAGGTCGACCACGCGGATCTGCCAGCCATCCTCGTCGACATAGAACGTGCGACGCCGGTACTGGTGGGTCGTATTCTTGCGCAGCAAGGCCTCAACGACCCATACCCGTCGCAACTCGTATCGAGGGTGCTCGGGGTTGATGTGTCCCTTCTTGATGATGTCGGCATAGCGCAGAGCATCGCTGTGCAAGCGGTAGCTGTTGGCCGGAACCAGCAACTGTCGCTTGCCCAGCAACTTCCAGTCGTAACGGTCCATCGGGCCGTTGAAAGTGTCGGTCTGGTCATTGGTACGCAGGCCGTCTGCCCCGGTACCCGGGTTGTCATAGCCTACGTTCGGCGCACGACGCAGGCGACGCTGGCCCGGGCTGTACTGCCAGACCCGGCGCGCTTCGCTGACCTGATTCATGGTCTCGTGAATCAGCAACGTAGACCCGGCCAGGCGCGGCGGCTGCTCCGTCAGTTGCAGAAACTGGAACAGCACGTTGTCCAGCGCCTCCGGCGTTATGCCCGGCTGGCTGTAGCCGACAAACAGGTCCTCGCGAATCCTGGTCTGGTTGAAGTCCCCCGCCGCGCTGACGGAGAACTGATTGTTCCAGCGCCGGACCGATACGTCCCGATAGCGCAGCTTGTGATTCCAGATAACCTCCAGCGCATTGCCTGGGATCGGGAATGGAATGCCCGTCACGGCATCGAGCAGGGCCTCGCCATTGCCCCCCAACTCCGCCTTCAGCGCGTTCTGGCGCGTAGCGTCGTAAATGAACTGCGGATTGGCAAAGCTGCGCCGCGTCGGAAATACGCGCATGCGATACGTCTGCGGGTGCTTCTCGAACAGCGCCACCTGCCCCGGCGTCAGCAAGCCGCTGTGCTCGGCCACATTGTCTGCCGTGACCGTGTACAGCGGCTGATCGTCGACAAAGGGATCGCAGTAGCGCTGGCCCGCTCCCTTGAAACAGGCGGGGGGCTGCGTCAGCCCCCCGCGCCATTCGGGAATGCGGCCATCCTCGCTCGCGGCGCGTTCTGCGCCAAGGGGCGTCAGCTCGCCCTGCAACCGTGCGGCCGTCTCGGCACTGACCTTGGCATCAGCGGCAGTCGCCGCCAACGCCAACAGACCGGCCAGTGCCGACAGACGAAAATCAAACCGCATCAGGTCGCTGCATCAGAACTGATAGCCCACATAAACCAGCAGGGTGTCGCGATCACGCGAGGCGTCCCGATTCCCGCCACCCGTGAGCCAGGTATAACGAATCTCGCCGTTGTACTTGGACAGGTAGTCCCAGCGGATGCCGGACAGGATCGTCTTGCGGCCTTCGACGAAATTCTGGCCAAGGCCGGGAGACACGCCTTCCACATCGTGGAACAAGCCATTGAGCAGCTCGACGTTGATGCCCAGAAACGCGCTATCAAACCGCGTCAGCGTGATGAAACGATAGCCGTACGAGATGTCGGTACCGAAGCCGCCGCGATCGCCCTGCGCGGTCGGATTCTGACGCAGGGACGGCGTCGTATTGATGCTCTCCGGATCATTCGGGTCGCTACGGATATCGACTGGGTTGATGCCGACACTGCCGTCCGCACCGCCAGAGATATGGGTATCGGTGCCGCCACCGTTGAACTGCAGCTCATCCAGGCCCGGCATGTCGATGACATGAGTCAGGCCCATCTCAAGCAGCAGCACGATCTGGCTGGCGCCCAGGGGATTGTCGCCGCCGATGGTCTTGACGAGCGTGGTGCCCAACTGGCCAATTTTCATGCGCTCGTAGCCGCGCACATAGTCGTCGGGCCCGATCTCCACCCCGCGGTACTGGGTAATGAAGTCCGGTACGGCCGAGCGGCGA
>JBFJJW010000003.1:0-36507 GCA_041612095.1 Solimonas sp.
GATCCCCTATTCGCTCTACCGGGCCTTGCTTGCCGGCCGCACGGCCCTGCCCTGGTGGTTTGCCAAGCTCAAGAATGGACTGCAGGACGGCTCGTATCCGTCTATGGTTGCCGATATCAGCGCGGGCAGAAAAACCGAGGTCGGCCAGCTCAATGGCGAGATCACCTGCCTGGGCCTCGAACACAAGGTGCCTACGCCGATCAACGCGCGCATCGTCAGCCTGATCAACAAGATGGAAGGCCAGCTGCCACCGCCCTACCTGACTCCAGCCGAACTCCGGCAGCGGCTTGGTCTTTGAACAGCGCCGGCGCGTCCCCAGGGTCACACTGCCTTCTGCCCGTGACCGCCACAGCCTGTAGCCCCTGGTCACGAGGCCGGTTCCGCCGGAAGCTCGGCAGCCGGCTCAGGTGCCTCCGCACCATGCCGGTTCCGGAGCGGTGAGTGCCGGAGAGGACGGCGGACCGCTAGCGCCCGCGCGGCCCTGCCACCAGCCAGATGATGAAGCCGAGTACCGGCAGGAACAGGATCAGCAGTACCCATAACACCTTGCGGCCGGTCGCAAGGCCGCTGGACAGCACCGAGACGATGGCCCAGACGTCGGCCACCAGCACCAGAAAGCCCCACAGACCCATCCCGGACAGACTGAAATCCATCGTCGTCTCCTCGCTGCGCACCCTCAGGAATTGTACTCATCGGCAGTGGCGCGAACGGGATCAATCCCGTCGCGCTGCGCGATCCGCCTCCAGTGCCGTGGCAGCGGCTGGCCCGGCATTCTCGCCGCAGCTTCCCACAGGACCTTGTGCCACGCAGCCACGAGACGGTCGGCCCTGATCAGCGCCTCCGGCTCCGGCACCGTCGGCTCAAGCAATGCGAACACCTGACGTTCCACCTGATCGCGCGTCACGCGCAGCCGCTGGCGCAGGGTGGCGTCCGCCAGCGCCCGCCGATGCAACCATTCATGCCGCCGCCAGAGCAGCGCGGCGACCTGTGCCGACTCCGGCGTCAACACGCCCCAGTCGCCTACAAAGCCTGCCGGGCGAAAGATGCTCAGACACGGAGCCGACGTGCCGGTGAACCAAGCCGACAGCGCGGCTGGCTGCAGGCGCACGATCATCGAACCTGTAGTCTGATGGCGACGGATGAAACCCGCTGCATGCATGCAGACATCGCGATTGCTGCCACGCAGCGGATTGTCATGATCATGCGCATGGCGCCGCAACTGAGCGGCGAAATGCGCAAAGTTCACCGGCGACGTCGTACCAAGGCCGGTCAGCGCCAAACGCCTGCGCTGTGTCGCTCCCGCGAAGTACGGCATCAGGCGCGTATCGAAGCGCCGCGCAAATGCCGGTTGCGAGTGCAGATCCGTAGAGCTGCGCTCGTAGTCGGCGCCTAGGATCAGGCGGTTGGAGATGGCCTGGGCATGTTCAACGCGCTTTGCCGCCCACGACCGTCCAGCAGTCTCCAGCAACCAGGCCTCGCCGGAATCAGCGATCAGGAAACTGTTGTCGTAGCAGAATCGCTGATCGGAGAACCCCGCCGCGCCGCCCTGACCATGGGCCGTCAGCAGGTCCGTGATCACGGTCACCGCCGCGCTGGCCGAGGCGGCACGCTCCAGCCCCAGGCGCACCAGATCCATTCCCAGCAACGCCGGCTTGAGGCTGGCGCGGCGCGAGAAGATGGCTTCATTGCCGATGGCAACACCCGCGTCGTTGACCCCCATCTCCGCACCCCAGCACCATGCAGGCTTGGAGAGGATCACCGCATGGCGTCGCGCAACCTGTGGAATCTCGATGTGCGTGACGCGCACCGTGCGTTGACTGTCCTCTGCAACCGACGGCAACCGCACGACTGGCTGTGGTTCGGACGGTTCACGATCAGAGTTTTTCGCAAACCAGACCGCGTCGTCGGTGATCAGGACTTGGGTATCGCACATGGCGTGAGTCTATTAGAGTCGTTTGCCACTCGCCTGCTACGCCCGCCCCCTCTCCGCCTTCATGCCCTACTCGCTCGAGCATCTGCCGCTGGATAACCGTTACGCAGACCTCGGCGAGGCCTACGGTAGCCGCGTGCAGCCAACACCACTGCAGAACCCGCAGCTGCTGCACGCCAATGCCGCGCTGGCCGCCGAAATCGGCATCGATCCGGACTGCCTGTCCGGCGAGCCCTTTCTGAATATCTTCGCCGGCAATGCTCCACTGCCAGGGGGCGCACCGGTGGCGATGCTGTACGCAGGCCATCAATTTGGCGTCTGGGTTCCGCAGTTGGGCGACGGTCGCGCCATCCTGCTCGGGCAGCTGCGAACGGCCCCCCACCGGAGCTGGGACCTGCAACTCAAAGGGGCCGGCCAGACCCCCTATTCGCGTTTCGCAGATGGCCGCGCGGTGATCCGTTCCAGTGTGCGCGAGTATCTGGCCGGTGAGGCCATGCACCATCTGGGCGTTCCGACGACCCGCAGCCTGAGCCTGATCATCGGCGACGATCCGGTGCGCCGCGAAACACTGGAACGCGCGGCGGTGATCTGCAGGGTCGGACCCAGCCATGTCCGCTTTGGACATTTCGAGGTCTTCTACTACCGCCAGCAGTTCGAGCTGCTGCCACCGCTGGCGGACCATGTGATCCGCGAACATTTTCCCGAGTGTCTGGATCAGCCCGACCGGTATGCTGCCTGGCTCGAAACGGTCGTTGAACGGACCGCCACGCTGATCGCGCACTGGCAAGCAGTAGGCTTCTGCCACGGCGTCATGAATACCGACAACATGTCGATCCTTGGTCTGACGCTGGACTACGGACCCTACGGGTTCATGGACGGCTTTGACGCTCACCATATCTGCAACCACTCCGACGAAGGCGGACGCTATGCGTACGACCGCCAACCGCAGATCGGCCACTGGAACTGCTCGCGTCTGGTGCAAGCCTGCCTGCCGCTACTCGATGCCGATCCCGACCGGGCGCTGGAGATCGGCCAGTCAGTGCTGGCCCGCTATCCGCCGGCGTATGCGTCGGCGATGACCGCGCGCTGGCGGCAGAAACTGGGTCTGTGTGACGCAGCTGAGGCAGATACTGAACTGATCAACCGATTCCTGAGCCTTCTGCACAACGGACATTCCGACTTCACCCGTGCTTTTCGGGCCCTGTCCGCCGTGAGCAGCCAGAACGCGGAAGGCGACGAGGCCTTGCGCCAGGGCATACATGACATCCCCGCGCTGGACGCATGGCTACCGGACTACCGGTCGCGCCTGCGCGCCGAATCCAGCGACGATGGCGTGCGCGCTGCTGCGATGAACGCGGTCAACCCCAAATATGTGTTGCGTAACCATCTGGCTCAACAGGTGATAGCCGATGCCGAACGCGGCGGCGCCACCGAGTTGGAAAAGTTGTTGACGGTGTTGAAGGCGCCCTACGAAGAGCATCCGGCGAACGTGCAGTACGCGGAGGAGCCGCCGCCGGAAGCGCGTCATATCGCCGTGAGTTGCTCTTCATGAGCCATGCGCCCAGATCCCTGGTTGCCGCCTGCACTCAAGCGGCGTAGCGTGGAGCCATCAAGCGCAGATGCGAGGTTCCATGATTCGCCGGTTGCCTGTTCTGCTGGTCGTCTTCGCCGCCGGTCTGAGCGGCGGCGCTGCGCGGGCCGAGGAAGCCGCTACGCCGGAGATCATGGAGCCGATGATCGTCGAGGGTGAACGCGGGCCGCTCGACAGCAACGCCGGCATTTACCGCAAGCGCTTGCCTTGCATCGGCAGCTGCGAAGACGCTGCCCCCGGGCAGACGCTGATCGAGCGCGTGCTCAACGACCTAAAGCAGCAGATGCGCGCGGTGCAGCAGATGCAGCAACCGAAGATCTACGAGGTGCGATCGGTGCAGGCCCCCAGCCTGTATCGCCTGGACGACAAACAGCCCTGAGTCACGGCGGGCCCGGTCAGCCGGGGATCAGCAGACGCGCCAGATAGCTCAGCGTGGCCATCGCCGCCACGCCCGTCGCCCAGATCGCGACGAACCAGGCGAGACGCTTCCAGCGCTCAGTGCGTGTAACCGGAGCCGGGGCCGACTTTTCCACGGAACACCCAGTACGCGTAAGCGGTATAGATCAATACCATCGGCAGCGCACAGATCAGCGCGATCAGCACGAACATCTGACTGCTGCGGGGCGCAGCGACCTGCCAGATGCTGAGGTCAGGTGGCAGGATGTGCGGCCACAGACTGATGCCGATTCCAAGGTAGCCCAGCATGAACAATGCGATGGCATAGAAGAACGGTGGGTAATGCGCGTCGTGCTTGAGTTCACGATACAGCGAGAAGGCGACTGCGGCCGTGGCCAGCGGGATCGGCGAAAGACTGAGCCAATGCATGTTGCCAAACCAGCGTTCGGCGATATACGGAAACTTCAACGGTGTATAGATGCTGACCACAGCCAGCGCGAACAAGGAGATGAACAATGCCAGGCGCGCCGCCTTGCGCGACCATTGGCGCAGGCCTCCGACCGTCTTCATGTTCAGCCAGGTAGCGCCGAGCAACGCGTAGCCGCCGACGACGCCAAGGCCCGTCACCACCGAGAACGGCGTCAGCCAGTCGAACGCGCCGCCGGCGAACTGCAACGCGATTCCCGACCCCGCCGGCCCCGGTGCCAGCTTCACGCCCTCAAGCAATCCGCCCAACAGCAGACCCTGAGCAAAGGCCGCCAGGGTCGAACCGGCAACAAAGGCACGGGTCCATAACTGCTTGCTGTGGAGCGCCTTGATCCGGAACTCGAAGGCCACGCCGCGAAAGATCAGCGCGAACAACAGCATCATGATCGGGATGTAAAACGCCGGCAGTGCCAGCGCGTAGGCCTGCGGAAACGCCCCGAACAGAACCGCACCACCGAGAATCAGCCAGGTTTCGTTGCCATCCCAGACGGGTGCAATGCTGTCGATGGCCGTGTCGCGCATCGCATCACTGGGTATGAATGGAAACAGGATGCCGACGCCCAGATCGAATCCGTCAAGAATGACGTAGGCCCCGACGCCGAAGACGATGACGCCGGCAAGTATCAGTGCGAGATCCATCAGCCTTTCCCCTCGACGACGTCTGCCGGGCTCTCAGCAAGCAGCTCACCCGGCCGCGCACCGCGGATGGCATCCAGATGCTTCTTCGGTAGCGCCGGCCCTTTGCGCACCAGCGCAAGTACGAAGTACAGGTAGGCGGCAAACAGCAGGCAGTAGACCACGACGAACAGCGCCAGCGAGATGGCAACCGATGACGCCGCGACCGGAGACACGCTGTCCGCCGTGCGAATCATCCCGTGCACCGTCCAGGGCTGACGACCGGTTTCAGCGACGATCCAACCCGCCAACGTGGCGATGAAGCCCAGTGGTGTGGACACCATCAGCGCGCGCAGCAGCCACGGCGAACGCTCCAGCGTTCCGCGATACCAGCACCATATGCCGACTGCCCCCAGCAACACGAACCAGAAGCCCAACCCCACCATCAGCCTGAAACCGAAGAACACCGGGACTACCGGAGGTTGATCCTCGCGCGCCACTTCATTCAGGCCGAGCACTTCACCGTCGAGGTCATGGGTCAGAATCAGGCTGGCCAGCTTCGGCACCTTCAACTCCAGGCGATTCTCCTGCGCATCCTGGTCCGGCACTGCGAACAGGACCAGCGGTGCACCGCGGGTGGTCTGCCACAGACCCTCCATGGCCGCGACCTTCATCGGCTGGTGCTCGCGCACCTGCAAACCATGCAGGTCACCAACGGCAATCTGCAGCGGCGCAACCAGAGCAAGGACGGCGAGCGCGGTCTTCAGGCCGGTCAGGCCCGCATCGCGATAGATCTTCCTGCTCAGACACCAGGCCGAGCCACCGGCGAGTACCAGCGAAGCGGTCAGCACCGAAGCCAGCAGCATGTGCGCGAGCCGGTACGGGAAAGACGGGTTGAAGATCACGGCCATCCAGTCCACCGGAACCAGTCTTCCGTCTATCCATTCAGCGCCCTGAGGCGTGTGCATGAAGCTGTTGGCGGAAAGTATCCAGAACGCCGAGTTCGTCGTGCCGAGCGCAACCAGCAATGTGGCCAGGAAGTGCAGACGGGGTCCAACCTTGTTCCAGCCGAACAGCATGATGCCGAGAAAGCCCGCCTCGACAAAGAATGCCGTCAGCACCTCGACCGACAGCAAAGGCCCCATGACCGGGCCGGCCATCTCCGAGAACCGGGAAAAATTGGTGCCTATCTCATACGACAGCACCAGCCCCGATACCACGCCCATGCCGAAGGTCAGCGCAAATATCTTGACCCAGAACCGATAGAGCTCGATCCAGTGGGCGCGCCCACTGAGCCGGTAGCGCGCCTCGAAGAAGACCAGAAACCAGGCCAGCCCGATGGTCAGCGTCGGAAACCGAATATGGAATCCGATCGTGAAGCCGAACTGGATTCGCGAAAGCAGCAGTACGTCCATCTAAAGTCGTCCTAGTCAGGCGCCAGACTACGTATAAGGTTCTGGTGACGGCGCTCCTCTCGCCCTGCAATTGGAACACATTCCCTGAGGGAAATCACTCAGATCCGAACTTGCAACACGGTCAAGGCCGCCATCAGCTGCCGTCGATGACGCCACAGCGCAAGTTCGCAGGCACCGCCACATCCATCAGCTTGGGGCTCGGCAGCTTCAGGTTGTTCATGATCGCGACATACGCCTCCACCCCCGTTACCTGCAGGCGCGGGTTATGCCGACGCTCGTCACCCAGGGTGGAGACAGTCCAGCCTTTGTAATCGTGCGCCGGGTACAGCAGTGTTTCCTCGGGCAGGCGCAACAGCTTGTTGAATATGGAGTCATACGAGGCACGTGGGTCGCCATTCTGGAAATCCGTACGCCCCGTCCCGCCGATCAGGAGGACATCGCCGCTGAACACCCGGTCCGACATGACCAGGCTGTAGGACTCGTCGGTATGTCCCGGCGTGTACAGCGCGCGTATCTGCAAGCCATCAATCCCGAGCTGCTCTCCATCCCGGAACTGCGCCGATACACATTCGGCCTGAGTCCGCTCGCCCATCATGCTGACGCAGCCGGTGGAATCCCGCAGGCGCCCCAGTGCCGTGACGTGATCGGCGTGGGTGTGCGTATCAACTGCGATCACCAGCTTCACGCCCAGCTGTTCAATCACCTTCAGGTAGGCATCGGTCTGATCACGTACCGGATCGATGATCAACGCCTCCCCTCCGCGCCGTGCCGCCAGCAGATAGGTGTAGGTACTGGACTCGTGGTCATACATCTGTCGAAAGATCATGAGAGCGCTCCTGTTTGATCAGCGATGTGTACAGCGATTCCGGCTGCGGTCAACAGCATCAGCACGGCAAACCCCTGCTGCAGCCGTGGGCCGGCAATGCGGGGCGCCAGCCAGCGTCCCAGCAGCATCCCCAGCACAGCGCCACCCGCGAATGGAAACGCCACCGCCAACGGCAGCACAAACCCCTGCAGCACGGCGATCGCCAGGGTGCCGCTGCTGATCAGAGCAATGGCCATCAGCGAGGTCGCCACTGCGGAATGCATCGAGAGTTCGGTGGCTGCACGCAGCGCCGGCACGATCAGAAAGCCCCCGCCCACGCCAAACAGGCCGGAAAGCAGGCCTGTTGCCGCGCCACTGGCCGCCATCACCAGGGCGCATGGCCGGGTCCAGATCAGGCGTCCGCTGTCCGGATTGAGCTTGCAGATGGGGCCCTTTGAGGGCTGGTCATCACCCACGACCACTGCCCGCACCACCGTGGTCTCGTCGGGTGCCTGTACCGCCTGCCGCAGCATGCGCAAGGCAACGATCGCCAATACGAATGCGAACGCCAAAGTCAGCGCGTTCAGTGGCAACACCCTTGCGGCCGCCAGACCCGAGGGTGCGGCTATCAGTCCCAGCACTCCCATGACCGTAGCGGCGCGATACCGTACGTAGCTGCGCTGCCACGCAATCCAGGTGCCGGTGATCGCAGCGGTTGCGACGGCAATCAAGGCTACCGGAGCGGCCTGGGTCAGCGTCCAGCCCATACCGAGCATCAGCAGCGGCACCGCGAGTATCGAGCCGCCGGCACCGGTGAGCCCCAGTATCAGTCCGACGACCACGCCTATCAGCAGGATCATGGGTTCACCCGTAGCGCGCCAGCAAGCCGTTGACATGATCCAGCTGCGTCAACACCCGCGGATCCAGAGTTCCGGCCTTCTCCATCTCCTGCTGGGCGGCGCAGGCCAGCATGTCGTAGAAGGCCCGGTCCAGCGCCTTGCGAGCCGCGGACAGCTGCTGTGCGATCTTCTCGCAGTCGTCCTCGCGTTGGACCATCTCGACCACCGCTCTGACCTGCCCCTCGGCCCGCCGCAGTCGCGCCAGTACCCGCGTCTTGCGTTCGCTTGCTTGCGTATCCACTCACCGCTCCCGATTGCGTCTCTGTTATCTTATCCTATACCCTACCCCGTATAGATTGTAAGTCTGAAGAGATCGAAGGCGGGCATATGCATACTGAATGGATCATCTCGGCGGCCGGCGGCATCCTGATTGGCAGCGCCGCGCTGTTGCTGTACGCAACCTCAGGCCGCATCGCCGGCATCAGCGGCATCAGCTTCGGTCTGCTGACCGGGGCCTCTGATCGCGGCTGGCGCTGGTGGTTCCTCGGGGGCCTGCTGCTTGGCGGCTGGCTGGCCGCTGCACTCAGCACGCTGGAGGCGGCCGCGCCACCGTTCTCGCTGGATACCGCCGCGCGGATGCTGGGCGCCGGGCTGCTGGTGGGCATTGGCACCCGACTTGGTAATGGCTGCACCAGTGGTCATGGCGTCTGCGGCCTCGCCCGGCTCTCCGCCCGCTCGGTGGCTGCGACGATCTCCTTCATGGCGGCCGGAATGCTGACTGCCACCATACTCGCCAAGCTCGCTGGAGCCTGAAATGCGCGAACGTCTACCCGCCTTGCTCGCCGGCCTGCTGTTCGGGGTTGGCCTGCTGATATCCGGCATGGCCGATCCGCAGCGCGTGCTGGCCTTCTTGCGCTGGGGCGCCGGCTGGGATCCGTCGCTGGCGTTCGTGATGGGCGGTGCCCTGGCGGTGACCGTCCCAGGATTTGCGATCCTGCGTCGACGTGGTCGCCCGCTATACGCGGAACGCTTTACTGCACCGGCGTCAGCGACGGTTGACCGCCGCTTGCTTGCCGGAGCCGCGGTCTTCGGGCTGGGCTGGGGCTGGGCCGGCTACTGCCCGGGGCCGGCGCTGGTGGGCGTCGGCCTTGGCCACTGGAGCGCCGGGCTATTCGTCCTGGCGATGCTGGCCGGTGCACTGCTGACATCGCGCGCCACCCGGTAGGCTGCAGCACCAGCCAAGGTGCCACTCAGAAGTCGAGCGCGAGCTTGAGGCCCGCAGTCAGCGGCGGCGCCAGTGTGTAGTTGCCACCGAAATCGGTCGCGATCAGGCCCTGACTGTACTTTTCATCGCTCAGATTACGGCCGAACAGCGTCGCGCGCAGCCGCCAGGGGACGTACAGATAGCTGATACGTGCGCCGTACAGCGTGTAAGCCGGCTGATCAAACCGAGGATCGTTTGATGCCGTGTAGAAGAAGCCGCTGTTGTAGTAGGCGTCCCCTCCTACTTCCAGGCTGCCGCCGGGAACGTCCCAGGTCTTGCTGAAGCCGGCTACCGCGGTGAACCGGGGCGTTCGCACGATACGGTTGCCAGAATAGTCGTTGTCGGACGAGAACAGCCCGGTCTCCTGATCGAAGCCGGACGCCTCCTCGTAGCGGTCGTATTGACCATCGAGATAGCAGCCACCGAAGGTCAGCACGAACCGGTCCAGCATGCTCGGCAGCAGCCGCACACGCGCATCAAAGTCGATGCCCCGCACTGCGGCCTGCTCGGCGTTCTCGAATGAAACCGCGCCACCCTGGAGCAAGGAGATGAACTGCACCTGGAAGTTGTGAATGTCGTAGTCAAACGCGGCGACGTTGAACTGTACTGCGCCGTCCAGCATCGTCAGCTTGGCGCCCACCTCCCAGGCCTCCAGCTCTTCGGGCTCGACATAGGCAGGTGGCTGGTAGATGGCGACCGTGTTAAAGGTCGAGGACTTCAAGGCCTCCTGATAGGTAACGTAGAGCAGCGTATCGTCACCCAGCGGACGCAGCTCCAGCGTTGCCTTGGGCTTGAAGCTGGTGGTCGTGTCACGGGTCGGCACACTGTTGCCATCGGCGTCCCGGGCATTGGTCCAGGTGAACAGCGGCGAGAAGCCCCCATCGGAGGTGTACAGGCCGGAGTCGGAACGAATGATGTAGCGCTCCTCATCCTGATAGCGAGCACCCAGCGTCAGCGCGATCCTGTCAGTGAAATCGAGCGTGGTCTGCGCGAACGCGGCCTTGGACTGCGTGCCGATGATGGCGTGAAAGGCGACATCACCATTCGGATAGATGATTCCCAGCTGCTCAAGCGCATCCCGCAGCGCCGGCGGCAGCGAAATGCCACCCCGCTCGAAATCCGCCAGATCCAGGCCGAACAGCTGCAGGTTGGCGGTGTCGAAGCCCTGCGCGCTACGGAAGTAGTACCCACCCAGAATCCACTGCAGGCGCTCGTTGCCGGGGGTCTCTTCACTGGAGATCAGCTGCAGTTCCGCGGTCTGCACATCGGCAAAGTTCTTCTTCTGGTCAAAGGCGGCACCCTGGCGCGGTGATCCATCGAAGTCATAGGTAAATTGCGATACCGCCGACTGATCGCTACCCAGCAGCTTCACATCGAACCACGGCGCGTTGTAGGTGATCTGGCCATAACCTACGGTACTGTCAAACAGCAGATAGCTGGGCTCGCTGAGCTCGCCGTCATAGCCCCTCTGCGGCTCGATCTGCAGCAGAAGACTGCCGATGATGGGGCTGGGCTCGGCGTTGAGCTGGAACACTGAGCCGGTACCCTTCTGGTCCAGACGCAGACCGGCGAGCACGATGTCCCAGGAATCGCCGGGCGCCCAGCGCAGCTTGACGCGCGCGCCGCGCGCAATCTCGCTGGGCAACGGCTTGCCTGCAGCGGTGCCGGTCATGTAGTTGTCGCCATGGTTGTAGTAGGCGGCGACGTTGACGGCCAACGTCTCACTCAGGGGCAGATTCGAATAGATGCTGGTGTTGGACGTCCTGCGGTTGCCGAACGTGGTCTGTATCGAGGTCTGGGCTTCGTAGAAATCCGGATGGGGGGTATGGACGCTGATGGCGCCGCCGACGGCGTTGCGGCCGAACAGGGTGCCCTGCGGGCCTTTCAGGACTTCAACGCGATCGACGACTCCGAAGTCCTGATCCAGCCCCTGCGAGAACGGGAAGTAGATGCCGTCCACATAGGAGGCGACGCTGGGATCGGCCATCAGGAAGGCGTCGGAGCCGACACCGCGCAGGAAAACCGTGGTGAACTGGGTGATCTCGTTGACGTCGAGCCCCGGAACGGCCTGCTGCAGACTGGACTGGTCACTGATGTTCAACGAACCGAGTGTTTTGGGGCTGAAGGCCTGTATCGAGATCGGAACGTCCTGGACATTCTCGGCGCGCTTCTGTGCGGTCACCACGATCACGTCCAGCGCAGTAGGCGCAGACGACTCAAGCGGTGCTTCCGCCACTGGCGCCACCGGCGCCACCGGTATGGTTTGCAGCAGCGGTTCGTCCTGCGGTGTGCCTGCGGCCGCAGGCGCCGGGTCCTGAGCGGCAAAACCTGCGGCCGAAAACAGTGTCGCGGCCGCGAGCGCGGCTAGGCCAAGCGGCCCGATCGTCCGGCATTTCTGGATCGCAGAGGCACTCAAACCCGCTACTCCTTAACTCGAAGGCGCAGAAGAGTAAGAGCAAACCCCGGTCACGCATAACAATATTTCGCTCTAAGGTTAGATCATCGACGGTCTGCGGTTGCCGGATTCGCGCGCTGCCCGGCCGATTGATGGATGGCCACGAGCGTCCTCGCCTGCGTCCCAGTCCGGGGGGTACTGGATCGGCGACGATTCGGCCTACAATCGGAAAGCGCCGGCAGTCAGGCACATAGAAGCTATTTTCCGGACCGGGGGTTCATTTGCTGCATCGAGACGCTGACCCGCGTCCCTCGGGGATGCGGCTGTACGCCATAGCCTGGGCCTGCGTTTGGCTGCTGGGGTGCCTCCTATCCGGTGCCGTCGCCGCCCCGTCGGCCACGCCCCTCACCGGCGATCCGCCGATGGCCCGCTTCGCGCCGGACCTCGAGGTCTTTCCCCAGAACTTCGCCATCGCCCAGGACGCCACCGCCACCGTCTATGTGGCCAACGCAGACGGCCTGCTGATCTTTGATGGTGCCCGCTGGTCCCAGCTGGTCATGCCCAACAATGACATGGTGCGCACGCTGGCCTGGGATGGGATGCAGCGCATTTACGTCGGCGGCTACAACGCCTTTGGGTACGTTGACCGCGATGCCACCGGCAAGGAGGTCTTCCACGATCTGACGCCGTTGGCGCAGCCCGCCCTGGGCGGTGAATCCTTTGCCGATATCTGGGACCTGCACATCGCCAAGGACGGCGTCTACTTTCGCGCGCTCACGCACGTGTTCCGCTACGACCCGGCCAACAACTCCGTGCAGCTGTGGCGGCATCCCGGACGCTTTGGCGCCATTACCGAATACCGGAATCGCACGGTGCTCCAGTTCCGCGGCGAGGGTCTGAGACAGTTTGATCAGGGCCAATGGCAGAGGATCCCCGGCACCGCCGAGTTCGATGATCTGATCTACCAGTTCCTGACGCTGCCCGACGGCGCGCTGCTGGCGCTGCGGCGCGACGGTCGCTGGCAACGCTTCGACCAGAATCAGGTGACGGATTACCCGATGCCACCGGGGACCCCATCCGCATCGGCGTTCTCGCAGGCTTGCCGGCTCGATGATGGCAGCTATGCGTTGCCTGCGGACGACGGTTCCTTGTATCTGTTTGCGCCGGAGGAGCAACGCTTGCAGCGCCTGCGGATCTCCAGCGGCATGCTCTCGGGCGTCACGCGCGCGCGCGACGGCGGCCTGCTGGCGGTCGACAACGAAGCGGCGATTCATGTTTCCTGGCCGTCGCGGTGGACTGTGACCGGTGCCGATCATGGACTCAATGGCACCGTGCATGCGCTCAAGCAATGGGCGGGCCGCTGGTATGTGCTGACGGGCGCCGGTGTACAGGCAGTCGTCGAAGACGCGGAGGGTCGGCGCTTCGAGCGACGTGACTGGACCGATCATGAGGCCTGGGACCTGCTGGAACTCGATGCCGACACCGCCATGCTGGCTGAGTCATATGCGGTGAAGCTGGTCGATCGTCGCGGCGCGCGTGCCATCACCGGCACCAGTGTTTACCCGCGCGTCCTTCGGCGCTCGCAGCATGACAAGCAGATTGTCTTCGTGGGGGGCGAGATGGGCTTGTCCATCCTGCGGCGACAAGGTTCGCGATGGCGCGTGATCATGGAAGCCGAGCCCGGGCAGAACCTGCTGGTAACCTCGATGCTCGAAACCGCTCCGGGAGAGTTGTGGCTGGGAACCGAGCGCGATGGCGTACGCCGTCTGCGACTCAGCGACGACTATGCGCAAGTCCTGAGTCATGACGCCATCGGCGGTGAACACGGCATCCGCTATGGTCGTATCGCCGGCGCCTCGGTTTCGGCGCTTGCCGACGGACAGTTGCTGGCCACCAGCGAGAGCGGCTTCTTCATCTGGGATGGCGCCCGCTTTCAGCAGGTGGAACTCGGCGGACTGGAGGCGATCAGGCCCCCCAATACCTGGCTGCAGATCAGAGCTGCCACGAACGGCGATCTGTGGGCCTATAGCTACAACCGGGTCTATCTGCGTACCCGCGACGGCAGCTGGCAACGCGAGCCTGTCGGCGGCATCCTCCGCGGCGGTATAGAAGAGCTGAGCATCGAGGGTGACGGCAGTCAGGTCATGCTGGCCACCGGCGATGCCATCCTGAGCTACAACCGCCGGGCCACGCCCGTGAGCCACGGACGTTCGGCTCGGCTGCAACTCCGAGCCGTTGAATACTTCAATGCGGACAGCGACGAACGTATCCGCCTGCCCCTGAATCCGGATCAGCCCCCAAACTACACGCAGGGCCAGTTCGGCCTCAGCTTTCGCTTTGCGCTGCCCGACTACCTGCGCGAGGGCGGCGCCCGCTATCAGGCACGTCTTCTCGGCTTTTCCGATCGCTTTCCAGAATGGTCAGAGTCACGCATCTATACCTACAACCGCCTCGAGCCTGGCGAGTACCGGTTTGAGGCGCGCGCGATGGACAATCGCGGCAGGGTCAGCCAGATCGATCCCTACGTATTCCATGTCCACGCTGTCTGGTATCGCAGCCTCTGGGCCCGCGTGCTGTGGATCGTGCTCGCCATCGTCACCGTCATCGCGTTGACGCTCTGGGGCAGCCGCCGGCGGGCAGCACGCATCGAACGTGAACGCCAGAAGCTGGAGCAGCTTGTGTCCGAACGGACGCAGGCGCTGGAGCACGCCAACACGCAACTGGATCTGGTTGCACATATCGACGGGCTGACGGAACTCGCCAATCGACGCCGGCTCAATGACTATCTCGATCAGGCCTGGTCGTGGTGCCTGGCCGCCGAACGCCCGCTGGCAGTCGTAGTCATCGACGTCGACAATTTCAAGCACTACAACGACCGCTACGGCCACCTGGCCGGCGACGATGTGCTCAAACAGCTGGGCCGGATACTCGCCCACGGCCTGCGCCGCGCCGATGACCTGGCTGCACGCTACGGCGGCGACGAGTTCGTGCTGGTACTTCCCGGGGCCGATCTTGCCGCAACGGTTTCGCTTACCGAGACCATTCGGCGCCAAGTGCAAGAAAGCGCAATCGGTGCCACGATCTCTGCCGGGGTCGCGGCGCGCACCCCGCAGGCGAACGAGACGGTTTCCGACCTCGTGCACCGTGCCGACGAAGCACTGTATGCCGCCAAGCGCAACGGACGAAATTGCATACAGGTTGCACAGTCGGACGCCGACGCCAACAGCAATGAAGCCGATGCGCTGCACTAGCCCGACGCAGGTATCATTTTCGGCATGAGTCTACTCAGCCAGCTGAAGAAGCTCCGCGGCGTCCCGGCGCTTGACTGGATCATGCTTGCCCTCGCCGTGTTCTCGGTCGGCCTGCTGGCGCTTGAAACCTGGGGGCCGGTCACGACAGCCGAACGCGAGCTGATTGTCGCCATCGATCTGGCGTTATGCGGCGTTTTCGCAGTTGAGTTCGTCTGGCGCTGGCGTCAGTCAGCGTGGGCCAGCGGCTTTCTCGCACGCAACTGGTACGAGATTCTCGGCATGATTCCGGTGGCGCATCCCTTGCTGCGCGCCTTCCGTCTGTTTCGAGTCCTGCGCATCATCGTGCTGGTGGCGCGGGT
Organism: Solimonas sp.; assembly: GCA_041612095.1. Taxonomy (GTDB): domain Bacteria; phylum Pseudomonadota; class Gammaproteobacteria; order Nevskiales; family Nevskiaceae; genus Solimonas. The sequence continues at coordinate 15,347 of JBFJJW010000003.1, forward strand.
GGGGCGCGCAGCCGATCGAGCGCTGGGAGATGACTTCACGTATCGCCTGACTGCGCGGCTCAAGAACGCCATCGTGCAGTCGATCAGCGGCGCGATCACGGTTGCCGTGCTGGAGCGCGTGGCCGATGTCCTTGGCAAAGGCACCTACACGCAGAATATTTCGCGTGCCCTGGAGGAGAATCAGCGCGAGGTCCGTGCGATGATTGTGGAGAAGCTGCGCGAGGACAAGCAGGCCGGCCGACTCCGGCGCCTGCCGTTTTATGATGACATCGTGGAGTCGGTGATCGACGCCGGCTTGCGAGTTGTCGAGCAGGTGTTGAAGGACCCGCGTACGGACGAACTGGTCGCCGACATGCTTCGCGAGAACATCTCGCAACTCAGGGCAGCAGTACAGCAGCACGAAGCGGAATTGGCCGCAGGACGCGATGAGGCTTAAGCAATGAATGCAGTTCTTGATCAGACCCAGCACGCCGGTGCAATTCAAACAGGGACTGTTGCCGGCGGCAGCGGCTCGTTGCCGCTGCTGGTGACCCCGGGAACGGCCACGACACCGGCGGCGCTCGCCGACTGGCTGCGCGCACACGCCGACTGGCTGCAATCCAACCTGCGTGAACATGGCGCGCTGCTGTTTCGGGGGTTTGGTGTATCCGGCGAATCCGATCTGGAAACGGTGGCGCGGGCCGTGGCCCCGGAATTGAAGAACGAGTACCTCGGCACCTCCCCGCGCGACGCGATGACACCGGGTGGCTATGTGTTCTCGGCCAGCGAATTGCCGGGTCACTACCCCATTCCCGAGCACTGCGAGATGACGTTCACGCGCTCGCCGCCGCAGCGCATCTTCTTCAGCTGCCTGATCGAGCCGAAGGAGGGCTCCGGCGAGACGCCGCTGGTCGATTTCCGCAAGGTCTGGCGCGATCTGCCGGCCGAGGTGCGTGACCGCTTCGAGTCGCGGCGTATCCGCATCATCCGCAACTACAGCGGCCCCGCCGAGCGCGGCGGCGACCTGTTCCAGCTCAAACGCTGGGACGAGATGTTCGGCACGACCGATCATGCTGAAGTCGAGCGGGTCGCCGCGCGCGAGGGATTCGAGGTGGTCTGGAAGGACAACGAGCGCCTGGCCTTGATCAGCGAACACGATGCCATGCGCCCGCATCCGGAGACCGGCGAGCCGGTTTGGTTCAATCATGCACAGGTGTTTCACCTGTCTGCGGCACCGGGCGAGTTCAGGCGCATTGCCCGGCTGCGGCCGACACCGCGACACATCGGCCTATGGCTGTTCTCGTCCCTGCTGGTGGGCTGGAAGCGGCTGCGCTACAGCTCCGAGGACCAGGCCATGCACGTAACCTGGGCCGATCGCCAGGAAATCGCGGATGCCGACCTTGAGGCCGTACGTACGGCCATCTGGAACAATCTGGCCATCGTCTCCTGGAAACGCGGCGACGTCGTTGCCATCGACAACAACTCCACCGGTCATGGTCGCTTGCCTTATCAAGGCCCTAGACAGGTGGTGGTCTGCTGGGCCTGAGAGCCGGGCAACGTCAACGCAATCAGCGCATCGGCACTGTCTCTGATGCGGGGCCTCATGCCCCATTGGAGAACAGAAGATGAAATCAGGCTACCTGACCGCTGCGACGCTGCTGCTGGCGCTCTCGACCGGCGCAGCACTTGCGCAGCAACTCCCTGCCCCCCCTTCAGCCGACAACCACCGCGCGCAGTGGTGCGCCGAAAACCCCAAGGAATGCGAGGCCATCAAGGCCAGGCGTGATGCCCGTTGCGCCGAGAACCCCGCCAAATGCGAGGAGATCAAGGCCAAGCGCGAGGCGCGCAAAGCCGCCTGTGACGCTGACCCCGAACAATGCAAGGCAGAACGCTCGGCACGCTTGCAGGCGCAGCGTGCGAAGCTGGAGCAGCGCTGCAAGGAGCAGCCGGACGGCAAGGCCTGCAAGCGCCTCGAGCGCGGTATCGGCGGGGACAAGCCGGCAACCCCCTGAAGGCGGCTTATGGCCTGCTTTGAGCGCGGCGCCGCCCCCCGGGCTCCGGTGCCGCGAACTCGAAGTGCTCGAGCCGATATACCGGCACGGGCGCAGAAAAGCCCTTGAATGCCTCTGGTTCGTCGGTCGTCACCGCATTCAAGCCCGCCTCCGGCAGCGCGGCCACGGTGGCATGGTCCGCCAACACCTCCGCGGCGCCAGCGCGTTGGCATAGGCGCGCCGCCAGATTGACCACCGTGCCCACCGCGACATACTCATGCCGACCGGCGGCGCGTATGGCCCCTACTGTCGCCTCGCCAGTGGCAACGCCGATGCCGACGCTCAGCGCCGGTGCCGCCTCCAGCAGGAACTCGCCCAGCTGTTCGCGCAGGGCCAGCGCCAGACGCGCGGCCTTGCGTGCGTGATCGCGATCCGGCAGCGGCGCGCCGACCAGAATCAGGACGCCATCCCCTGCGTGGTCCTTGACCGTGCCGCCGTGCACGCTGGCGATGCTGCCGACCTGCCGGTAGTACCGCTCCAACAGCTCCATCACCTCAGCCGAAGGCAGCCCTCCCGCATACGCGGTGAAGCCCCGCAGATCGCAGAACACGACGCTGATGTCGCGGCGTTCGCGGCGCATCGCGCGCTCAACGCCCTCGGTGGACAGCAGTCTGGCGATCTCGGGGGAAAGGAACTGGCGCATGGACCGTCCACGATGATTGTGGATGATCAGGTAGCGCACGGAGCCCGAGAGGAATACCAGCAAGCCGAACGCCACGACAATAGGCACCAGCTGCGTCTCGACCACCAAGCCCGCAAGCAGGAACGGTGTGGCAACCGATAGCGCGTTGAGTCGCACCAGCTCGGCCTTGTCGCGCCGGGTAAAGCGCACGATCAGTACGCCCACGGTGGCAACGATGATGGCCGAGCCCAGTACCGGCGCGAAGATGGCCCACTCGATGCCGCGCAAGCGAAACGTGCCGGCAACGTCGCTGCTGGCCATTTCGGGCGCAATCGCGAGATACCCGAAACTGAGGCCTCCGTAGATCAGCGTGATCAGCTGCGACACACGAAACAGGACGTTGATCGTGCGCCGGTAGCTGACGCCGGTGCTGACGCCCACGCGACGCGTCCATTCGATGCCATAGAGGATGGCAAAAAGCTCCGACAAGCGCGTGAACACCTGAACCAGCAGGTCGGTTTCGCCGGCCGCGAGCTCTATCGGCGCCAGTGCCGCGCGCACACCAATCAGGATGAAGCACATCGCCAACGCGCGGCTGGGCAGGCTGGACCAGTCCGTCCACAGAAAGATGAAGCCAATACCGATCGCCAACAAGGCAAGGACCCAGAACCCGCTGCTGTCAACCGGCATATCCACGCTAGACCTTGCTCCTGGAAGCATCGAACTGTGCTCCCGCGCATTTTCACCCAAGACCGCACCCGCGCGCGCAGGGGTCCTTCCCCCACAGGCTCAGAACGCCCGTGCGTTCTCCAGCTCCTGTCGCTAGCCTAGCTGCATGCGCTCTACTGAACCGTCCCCCGTCGCCTCCCTCGAACTCCTTCGTGCACTCAAGCAATGGTTTGGCTATGACCGGTTCCGGCCGGGCCAGGAAGCCGTGGTTCGCGACGCGCTTGCCGACAAGGACCTGTTGGCGGTGATGCCGACCGGGGGCGGAAAGTCGCTGTGTTTCCAGCTGCCGGCGCTGCTGAAGCCTGGCACGATGATCGTGGTCTCGCCGCTGATCGCCCTGATGCAGGATCAGGTACGGCTGCTGAAGGACAACGGCATCAGCGCAAGCTATCTCAACTCCAGTCTGGACAGCGCAGAATCGGCCAATCGCATCCGCAGCCTGCTTGCCGGGGACTATCGCCTGCTCTACGTCGCTCCCGAGCGATTGATGACCCTTGAGTTTCTGGAGAGCCTGCTGCCACGCCTGATTGAAGGCCCCGGCCTGTCGGCCTTCACCATTGACGAGGCGCACTGCGTTTCCGAATGGGGCCACGACTTCCGGCCCGAGTACCGGCGGCTGGGCGACCTGCGGGCGCGATTTCCGGATACGCCCTGCTATGCATTCACCGCCACCGCAACCGAGCGGGTACGCGCCGATATCGTGCAGCAACTGGCCCTGCGCGAACCCTCACTGCACCTGGCAAGCTTCAATCGTGCCAATCTGTACTACGCGGTGCGCCCCAAGGGGGGGCGCAGTTACGCCGAGCTGCTGGCGCTGGCCCGCGGGCAGCATAGCGGCATCGTCTACTGCCTGAGCCGCAAGCGCGTCGACGAGCTCAGCGCAAAACTCTGCGAAGACGGCATCGTTGCACTTCCCTATCACGCTGGCCTCTCCGCACAGGCGCGCCATGAGCATCAGGAACGGTACATCCGCGACGACGCCCAGGTCATCGTGGCCACCGTGGCGTTCGGCATGGGCATCAACAAGCTCGACGTGCGTTGGGTCGTGCATTACGACCTGCCGAAATCGATGGAGGGCTACTACCAGGAGGCAGGACGCGCCGGACGTGATGGCGAGCCTGCTCGCTGCATCCTTTACTACGGACTGGGTGACATCCATACCGCGGAGTTCCTGATCAGCCGCAAGCTTGACCCGGTCAGCGGCGAGCCGCTGGAAGCGGAGCAGCGTGTAGCCCGTCAGCAGCTGCGCCGCCTGCTGGATTACGCCGAGGCCACGGACTGCCGGCGTCTGGTGCAGCTTCGCTACTTTGGCGAGACCTACAGCCCGCCCTGCGGTGCCTGCGACAACTGCGTGGAGCCGAAGGAGAAGCAAGACTGGACGCTGGAAGCCCAGCAATTTCTGTCCTGTATCGCGCGTCTGAATCAGCGCGGCCAACGATTCGGCGCGGCCTACATCATAGAGGTGCTGCGCGGCGCCAAGACCGAGAAGATCGAACGCAACGGCCACGAAACGCTCAGCACCTATGGCATTGGCTCAAGGCGCAGCGTCGATGAATGGCGTCAGCTTGCCCGCGCGCTGCTGCATCAGGGCCACGTCCAGGAAACCCATGACGGTTTTCCCGTACTGACGCTGACCGAGCGTGCGCGCACGCTGCTGCGTGGGGAGGAGGCGTTGATGCTGGCAATTGCTGCGAAACCGGAGAAGGCCCGACGCCGCAAGCCGGCTGCCGATCAGGATGCCCCGTTGCCCGCAGAGGAGGCGCTGTTCCAGAGGCTGCGGACGCTACGCAAATCGCTCGCTGACGAGCAGGCCGTTCCGCCCTACGTGGTATTTGCCGACGCCGCGTTGCGCGCGATGGCTCGGGACCGCCCCCGGTCGCTGACCGCGTTCGCCGCCATCCCAGGGGTTGGCGCGCGCAAGCTCGACCGCTACGGCGCGCGATTTGTCGAGTTGATTCGCGACGAGGCACCCGAAGCGCCGGCATGAAGCGCGCCGTGGCGGCCGACCGACCGAGCCCCGGATTGCACCACCATCGACCGGCTGGGCTACGGTCCAGGCCCGGCCGGCCGTCCAGGATTCGCCTTGCTCAGGGTCGGAATGACGGGGGTGCCCACGGTACCGCCAGCGCTAAGGCTCGCTCGCGTTGCGGCTCAAGCCGCGCCGGTACCGGCCCGGGCTCAGTCCGGTCCATTGCTGGAACGCCCGATGAAACGCGCTGGCCTCGGCAAAGCCCAGCGCCTGCGCCACCGCCAGAACACTGAGGCTGGGGTTGGCCAGATACTGCAGCGCCAGATCACGGCGTCGCGCATGCTTCTCCAGGCGATAGGAAGAGCCCTCCTCCTCCAGCCGGCGGCGCAGCGTGGTCGGATGCAGGCCCAGCCCGCGCGCAAGCGCCTCGAAAGACGGCCAGTCCTCGGTCGGTGTTTCGCGCAGCAGCTTGCGGACCCGCACCGACACCGCACGCGGATTTCGGTACTTGACGATGAAGCTGCGCGGAGCATCGCGCAGGAACTCGCGAACACTCCGCTCCGACTGCACAACCGGGACGATCAGATCCATGGCGCTGAAGCGGAATTCGGTGATGGGCTGATCGAACCGCACCTGGTCGCCGATGATGTGCCGATACTCACGCGACCAGCTCGGCCGCGAATAGGCCAGGTCCGCCGCAGCGATCACGATGCGCCGACGCACCAGCCAACACATCAGGCCATGCAGCATGACGAACAGGGTCTCGTGTGCGAATACCCGTTGCTCCTCCGGCAAGCAGCCCACGTCGATCAGCCGGATGGCGGCACAAGTCTCGCCAAACTGGAGCTCGACTCGCGTGTCGTCGATCAGCAGATTGATCAGACGCGCACCGCGAATCAACGCCTCACGCAGATTCTGGGTATGCAACATCAGGTGGCACAAGGTTGCGAAACTGCCAACCTTCATCGGCCGCGTATCCAGACCGAACAATTCGTCGTCCAGGGTTTGCGCGATGTGCAGCCATAGGGCGCCGAAACTCTCGGGCGACACGCGGGCCGACTCGGCCATCGCCGTCTCCTGCCGGATGCCGGCGTGAGCCAGCGACGGCAACGGGTCCAGCCCCTTCCGCGTCAGCGCTCCCAAGGCCTGACGCACGAACGCGGCCGCAATTGTCCCCTTTTCCGCCACACTCACCTCGCTGCCAATGAGTCCTTATTTGCTGCCTTTCTTCAAGGCCATGCAAGCATTATTGCATTTTCCGTCAGTACGTCAGGTCGTTTATGGCATGGCCGCCTTGCTATCAGTGCCGTAAGGTTCCGCGGTTAAATTCCATGCCGGCGCCCTCACCATGAACCAGTCCTCTGCCCCCGCAACAACTGCCGCCAGTGCGGATGCCACTCCGCTGCGGTTTGTCACCGCGGCCAGCCTGTTCGACGGTCACGATGCCGCCATCAACGTGATGCGCCGTATGATCCAAGGCTCGGGTGCCGAGGTCATTCATCTGGGGCACAACCGCTCCGTCGAGGACATCGTCCGCGCCGCGCTGCAGGAAGATGCAGACGGCATCGCGCTATCCAGTTACCAGGGTGGACACAACGAGTTCTTCACATACATGGTGCAGATGCTCGCGCAGCGCAACGCAGGGCACATCCGCGTTTTCGGCGGTGGTGGCGGCACGATCACACCAGAAGAGATCGCCGAATTGCACGCCCAGGGCGTTGAGCGCATCTACCACCCCAACGACGGCGCCAAGCTGGGGCTTACCGGCATGATCGATGATCTGGTGCAACGCGCCCACCGGCAGCGCGTCGAGACTCGACTGCCAGACAGGGTCGGCATCGACGATGAGATCAGCATCGGACAGATGCTCTCAAGCATAGAAGAGGGCCTGCTCAGCGAAACCGAGCTTGGCAAGCGCCGCAAGGAGTGGGAACTGGCCGGCAAGCGGGTTCCGGTCATTGGCTTCACCGGCACCGGCGGCGCCGGCAAGTCATCGGTGGTCGACGAATTGCTGCTGCGGTTCCTGCAGGCGTTCCCGGCCATGCGGATCGCCGTGCTGGCCGTGGACCCGACTCGGCGTCGCAGCGGGGGCGCCCTGCTGGGTGATCGCATACGCATGAACTCGCTGCGCAGTCCGCGCGTGTTCATGCGTTCCATGGCAACCCGTCGCCAGCACGCGGCAACCAATACCGTCCTCAAGGATTGCGTGGGCTTCCTGCGCGGACAGGGCTATGACCTGGTCATCGTCGAAACCGCAGGCATCGGCCAGTCGGATTCCGAGATCGTCGATCTGGTCGACTTCCCGGTCTATGTCATGACCAGCGAGTATGGCGCGGCCAGCCAGCTGGAGAAGATCGACATGATCGATTTTGCCGAGCTGGTCGTGCTGAACAAGTTCGACAAGCGGGGCGCCGAAGACGCCCTGCGCGATATCCGCAAGCAGTGGAAGCGCAATCGCACCGCATTCCAGCTGCGCGACGAGGACGTGCCGGTCTACCCAACCATCGCCAGTCAGTTCAATGATCCTGGCGTAACCTGGATGTTTGCGAACCTGTGCCGCTTGCTGCAGCAGAAGCTGAAGCTGCCGCAGGCCAAGTGGACGCCGGAGCTGGATACCAGCCTCAAGGAGCCGCGCGCCACGGTACTGATCCCCAGCAATCGCACTCGCTACCTCGCCGAGATTGCCGAGAACGGGCGCAGCATCAATCAGGATGCCGAGCGCCAGGACGAGGCCGCAAACAAGGCGCAGTCGATGTGGGAGGCGCTCAGCGAGCTCGCCGACCCCAAGCTGCCGAAACCCCTGGATCTCTACGCGGCCGATGATCTGACCGAAGGCGGCGATCGCTCCCTGCTGACCCTGCGCCAGCGTTACAACAGCGCAGTGCAGCAACTCAGCAAGGAATCAATCACCCTGCTGCGGGAATGGCCTGCCCGCCTCAAGGGCGTTACCGACGCCCAGTACAGCTACGAGGTACGCGGCAAGGCGGTCACCGGCGAGAACTACGTCGAGTCGCTGAGTCATCAGCGGATCCCCAAGGTCGCCGCGCCACATTACGAATCATGGGGCGAGCTGCTGCGCTACCTGCTCAAGGAGAACCTGCCGGGCGGCTACCCCTATACGGCCGGCATCTATCCGTACCGTCGAGTTGGCGAGGACCCGATCCGCATGTTCGCGGGCGAAGGCACGCCAGAACGCACCAACCGCCGCTTCCACTATCTTTCGCAGGCAGGTTCCGCAACGCGCCTGTCCACCGCCTTTGACTCGGTCACGCTGTACGGCGAAGACCCGGAGACCCGCCCGGATATCTACGGCAAGATCGGCAACAGCGGTGTCAGCATCGCGACGCTGGACGACATGAAGAAGCTGTACTCGGGTTTTGACCTGTGCTCGCCTACCACGTCGGTGTCGATGACGATCAACGGCCCGGCACCGATGATCCTGGCAATGTTCATGAACTGCGCCATCGATCAGCAGGTCGAGAAGTATCTCAAGGCCGATGCGCAGCGCTGGAAGGCAGCCGAAGCGCAGATGGCCGAACTGTTCAAGGACCGCAACCGCCCCCGGTACTCCGGCGAGCTGCCTGCCAGCAACGACGGTCTCGGACTGGGCCTGCTCGGCGTCACCGGCGATCAGCTGCTGGACGCCGAAACCTACGAGAAGATCAAGGCAGAGACGATGGCCGTGGTCAGGGGCACGGTCCAGGCCGACATCCTCAAGGAAGATCAGGCACAGAACACCTGCATATTCTCGACCGAGTTCGCGCTGCGGATGATGGGCGACATCCAGCAGTCCTTCGTCAATCGCGGTGTCCGCAATTTCTACTCGGTCTCGATCTCCGGCTATCACATCGCCGAGGCCGGCGCGAACCCGATCAGCCAGCTGGCCTTCACACTGGCCAACGGTTTCACCTTCGTCGAGTACTACCTCGCGCGCGGCATGAAGATCGACGACTTCGCCCCCAACCTGAGCTTCTTCTTCAGCAACGGCATGGACCCGGAGTACAGCGTCATTGGCCGCGTCGCCCGCCGCATCTGGGCACGGGCGATGAAGGAACGCTATGGCGGCTCGGCGCGCAGCCAGATGATGAAGTACCACATCCAGACCTCCGGGCGGTCGCTGCACGCGCAGGAGATCCAGTTCAACGACATCCGTACCACCTTGCAGGCGCTTTACGCACTGTTCGACAACTGCAACTCGCTGCATACCAACGCGTTTGATGAGGCGATCACGACACCTACCGAAGATTCGGTGCGCCGCGCAGTCGCGATTCAGCTGATCATCAACCGCGAGCTGGGGCTGAACTTCTGCGAGAACCCCTGGCAGGGCAGCTTCGTCATCGATCAGCTGACGGATCTGGTGGAAGAGGCGGTCTACAAGGAGTTCGAGGCGATCAGCGAGCGCGGTGGCGTGCTGGGCGCGATGGACACGATGTACCAGCGCGGCAAGATCCAGGAGGAGAGCCTCTACTACGAACACAGGAAGTACGACGGCTCGCTGCCACTGATCGGCGTCAACACCTTCCTGCCCAAGGATCACGGCGGGGAGATCGCGACAACCATTGAGCTGATCCGCTCCACCGAAGAGGAAAAGGCGCAGCAGATCGACAACGTCGCCAACTTCCGCAGCTTGCGCAATGGCATCGGCGAGAACAGCCTGCAGCAGCTGCAGAAGACCGCCAGAAACCGCGAAAACATCTTTGAAGCCTTGCTGGAGTCGGTCAAGTACAACTCGCTAGGTCAGATCAGCCATGCGCTGTATGACGTCGGCGGCGAGTATCGGCGCAACATGTAGCCGCCCGCCGACACCTCGGCGGGTGGCGCACTCCGGCGACCCGCGGCGGCAGCCGATCCGGCTGGCTGCCGCCGCCATCGGATCGACATTGAATCCACCGGGACGAGTGGTATAGTTCGCCTAAGGTTTACCAGCCAAGTCCTTTTATGCGCAAGGGTTTCTTTCTGTTCCTATGGGTTGCCGCCAGCGTGATCCCGGTGGCTCACGCGGACGTACTGGCCATCCCGGAAGCGGACACCGCAGCCGCGGCCACGACGCCGGCACGGGGTGCCACGCAGGCCGCCGTGCTGAAGCACTATGGCCAGCCGATTGAGCAGTACGCCCCGGTCGGCGGTAGCTCGCCGCAGCATCCTCCGATCACACGCTGGGACTACGACGGTTTTTCGGTGTTCTTCGAGCGCAATATCGTCATCGACGTCGTCATCAAGGGCCAACCGCAACCGATTCGCAATGTGGACGAGCTCAAGGCCCAGCCCTAGAATTTCGCCCATCACGGTGTTTTCCGGGGCGCGCAAGCGCCCCGTTTGTTTTGAGAGCCAAGAAAGATGACCGCTGCTGATCGCGTCGTATTGCCCGCGGAGTGGGCACCCCAGTCTGCGGTGCAGCTCACCTGGCCGCGGCCGCATGGCGACTTCGCCGAAAGCTTCGCCGAGGTTGAGGCCACGTTCGTCGCCATTGCCGAGGCCATCACCCGCTTTCAGCCGGTGATCATCGCCTGCGGTCCGGACAGTGGCGCGCTACGCCAGCGGCTACTGGCAGCGGGTGCTGTCGCCGACCGCCTGCACCTGCATCCCGCACCGGCCAATGACGTCTGGGCGCGCGACCACGGCCCGATCACGGTGTTTCGCGGCGATGCCGCGGTACATCTTGATTTCGTGTTCAATGGCTGGGGCGGCAAGTTCGATGCCCGTCTCGACAACCAGCTCACGCGCCGCCTGGCTGAACAGCAGGTATGGAGTGCGCCGGTTGAATCTCTGGACTTCGTTCTTGAAGGCGGCGGCATCGAATCGGATGGCTGCGGTACGCTGCTTACCACGGAACGCTGCCTGCTGGCGCCGACCCGCAATCCGCAGTACAGCCAGGCTCAGATCGAGCAGCAGCTCAAGCACTGGTTCGGCGTCAGCCGCGTGCTGTGGCTGAAACACGGCGACCTGATCGGCGACGACACCGACGGCCATATCGATACCATCGCAAGGTTCTGTGACGCCAGCACCATCGCCTATCAGGCCTGCGACGACAGCGCCGATCCCCACTACGCCGATCTCAAGGCGATGGAAGCGGAATTGCAGGCCCTGCGCACCTCGGATGGCCGGCGCTATACCCTGGTACCGCTACCGCTGCCGGCGGCAATACACGATGCAGACGGCAAGCGCCTGCCGGCCGGCTACCCGAACTTCCTGATACTCAACGGCGCCGTACTGGTTCCGACCTACGGCGACCGCGAACACGATGCCGAGGCGCTGGCGCGCCTGCGCCCGTGCTTTGCCGGACGCGAAGTCATCGGCATTGATTGCCGCGCCCTCATTCAGCAGTATGGCAGCCTGCATTGCGTCACGATGCAGATTCCGAGCGCGTCCGCCTGAGACTGCTTCCGCCACGACCCTCTGATGAACAAGAAACTTCTACGCATCGGCATCGTCCAGCAGGCCTGCACTGCGGACGCTCGGCACAACCTGAGCGTGTCTGAGGCCGGCATTCGGGCTGCTGCCAAGCAGGGCGCGCAACTGGTGCTGCTGCAGGAGCTGCATACGTCGCTGTATTTCTGTCAGCACGAAGACACCCGCTTGTTCGACCTGGCCGAACCCATCCCCGGCCCGTCCAGCGAATTCCTCGGCCGTCTCGCCGCCGAGTTGAAGATTGTCATCGTCGGTTCGCTGTTCGAACGCCGGGCACCTGGCCTCTACCACAACCCGGCGGTGGTACTGGAGCGTGACGGCACGCTGGCCGGCATCTATCGCAAGATGCACATCCCCGACGATCCCGGCTATTACGAGAAGTTCTACTTCACGCCGGGCGACCTTGGTTTTCAGCCGATAACAACCAGTGTCGGCAAGCTCGGCGTCCTGGTGTGCTGGGACCAATGGTATCCAGAGGCAGCAAGAATGATGGCCCTGGCGGGTGCCGATCTGCTGCTGTACCCCACCGCGATCGGATGGAACCCGCAGGACGAACCCGAGGAGCGACAACGGCAGCGCGACGCCTGGATCACGATACAACGCGCCCACGCCGTCGCCAACGGCCTGCCGGTGCTGGTCGCCAATCGCGTGGGTTTTGAGGCCGACCCCACCGGGCAATGGCCTGGGGCCCAGTTCTGGGGGCACAGCTTCGTGGCCGGTCCCCAGGGCGAATTCATCGCCAAGGCCGATGATGGCGCCACCGAGCTGGTCGTTGACGTGGACCTGGGCCGCAGCGAAGACGTACGACGCTGGTGGCCGTTCCTGCGCGACCGCCGCATCGACGCCTACGGCGAACTGACGCGACGCTTTCGCGACTAGACCCCGCCTACCGCGTTCTGGAGCCTACGATGAAAGGGATGTTTTCGGTGATTGCGGCGATAGCGACCACAACCTCGGCGCTGGCCGATCCGGTGCGTGTCACCCAGTTCAACTGGCTGAGCGGTTGCTGGGCATTTGCGACCGACACCGGCCGCTACGAGGAAATCTGGACAGCGCCCAGCGGCAACAGCATGCTCGGCGTCTCGCGACGTTTGGAGAACGGCTACACGCGCGAGTATGAATACATGCGCATCGTCACCAGTGGCGGTGGCGGCTTCGATTTCATCGCCAGGCCCAAGGACAGCGAGGAAACCTCGTTCAATGCCTCGTCGTTCTCGGACAAGAAGGTCGTATTCGAGAATCCTGACCACGACTTCCCGCAGAAGATCACCTACGAGCTGGTCGCTCCCGACCAGGTTCATGCCCGCATCGAAGGCCCCTCGAAGGGACATACGATGACCCTGAACTTTCCGCTGAAGCGCGAAGCCTGTCCTTCGTCACCCTAGCCAACCACGACTCCCATGACCGTCAACGCCGAAGAACTATCGCTGTTTCGTGACACTGTAGTCCGCTTCCTCAAGGACCAGGTTGAGCCTCATTACGAGAAATGGGAAAAGGCCGGCGTGCTGCCGCCCGAACTGTACCTGCAGATGGGCGCCGCCGGGCTGCTGTGCGTGGATCAGCCTGAGGAGTACGGCGGCATCGGTGCACCCTTCGAATTCTGCTGTGTCGTCGTTGAAGAAGCCGCACGCATGGGCTTTCTGGCGCTGGCGTCCAATCTGACCGTGCATTCCGATATCGCCGCACCCTACATACTCCACCTGGGGACCGAGGCCCAGAAGAAGAAGTACCTGCCGCGCATGATCAGCGGCGAATGCATAGGTGCGATCGGCATGACCGAGCCCGGCGCCGGCTCCGACCTCCAGGGCATCAAGACCACGGCTACCGCCGATGGCGACGACTATCTGATCAACGGCTCCAAGACCTTCATCACCAACGGCCAGAACGCCGGCGTGGTAGTGCTGGCCACCAAGACCGACCCGCGCACAGGCGCCAAGGGCACCACGCTGTTCACCGTCGACACCCGCCTTCCGGGCTTCAAGCGCGGCCGTAACCTGGACAAGATCGGCCTGCACTCGGCGGACACCTCGGAACTGTTCTTCGACAACGTGCGCGTATCCAAGGACGAGGTGCTGGGACGCGTTGGCGGCGGCTTTGGCCATCTGATCGACGAGCTGCCACGCGAGCGGCTGGTGCTGGCTGTCTCTGCCGTTGGCCACGCGCAAGGCGCGCTGGAAAAGACCATCGAGTACGTGACCAGCCGCAAGGCGTTTGGGCAGGCGATTGCCTCGTTCCAGAACACGCGATTTGAACTGGCCAAGGCCAAGACCGACATCGAAGTACACCGCGCCTTCGTCGAGAAGTGCAATGCCCAGTACGCCCAAGGTCTGCTGGACGTCCCGACTGCGGCCATGATCAAGCTCGCCACGACCGAGATGGAGGGGCGCGTCACCGACGCCTGCCTGCAGCTATTTGGCGGCTACGGCTACATGACCGAGTATGCGATCTCGCGCTACTGGGCGGACGCGCGCATCCAGCGCATCTACGGTGGCACCTCGGAGATCATGAAGGAGGTCATTGCACGCTCGCTGGTCGGGCGCTGACCGGTCGCGCCGCCGCTAGTCGGCGTCCTTTTCCGGCGGCGCACTCCTCTCGGAGCCTGCGTTCTTCGGCTCATCGCCGGCCTCAGGCTCGACAGCCGGCTTCTTGGGTGCGAGCGCGTCCGCATCCGGTCTGCCGACGTTCTTCAGTTCCGGCGGCAGCGCCCACTCACCCAGATCGAAGCCGCCCTGCTTCATCGCGCGCGCCAGGGACTCAAGCTGCTTGCTGTTCCCGCGGGTGGCGGCCTGGCTGCCGGGTCGCGAGATCAGCACCGAAAACTGCTCGAACACGCGTCCGCGATCCGTCATCAGGTTCTGCGAGGCCGCCTTGGACTGTGCCCACTTCTGGACCTGGGCAAAATCCTGGGTGAACACGACAAACGCGCCGCCACCGTCGATGATGACCTGGGTCAGATCGCCCTGTTTGATCAGCCGCGAGCGTCGTGTCGCGGCTTCAAACAAATTCAGCGTACGGGTCACAGCGGGCTCCGGTATCGGGCGATAAAGCTTACTCGAACTCCATGCCCCCGGTACCCTTGCGCACCGAGTACCCGCTGGCAAGCAGATCATCGAAGATCTGACGGGCATGTGCCTCGTCCTGGGCTTCCACCATCACCTCGAGCGTGGCGTTCTTGGCGTGGCCACGCTGCAGACGTTCATGGTGCACCTGGATGATGTTGCCGCCCGACTCGCCGATGCGACCGGCTACACGCGCCAGGAATCCGGGACGATCCTCGATGTCGATCGACAGGCCGATCAGGCGCTGCTCATGCACCAGTTGACGCAGCAGGACCGAGGCCAGCAGTCGCGGGTCGATATTGCCGCCGCAGACCACCAGCCCAACCTTGCGTCCGACAAAGCGCGCGGGGTCGCTGAGCAGCGCCGCAAGGCCGGTAGCCCCGGCCCCCTCGACGACCACCTTCTCGATGTTGGCGAGCAGGCCGATGGCGCGCTCGATGGCCGCTTCCTCCACCCGTATCAGTTCATCCACACAGGCGCGAATGATCGGCAACGGCAAGCGCCCGAGATTGCGGACCGCGATGCCCTCGGCAATGGTCTGCCCGCCGATCACCAGCGACAGATCCTCCTGCAGCGCAGCGTAGGCGGACGCATAGCCGGCCGACTCGACCCCGACGATGCGGATATCCGGACGCAGCCCTTTGGCCGCAACCGCCATGCCCGAGATCAGGCCGCCGCCGCCGATCGGGACCACCAGCGTGTCCAGCTCCGGCGCCTGCTCCAGCATTTCCAGCGCTATGGTGCCCTGGCCCGCCATCACCTTGGCATCATCATAGGGATGCACCAGCGTCATGCCCTGGCGCCCGATCAGTTCCTCCTCCAGGTAGCTCGCGGCATCAGCCAGCGTCTCGCCATGGAGGATGACCTCGCCGCCCAGCTCGCGCGTATTCCGCACCTTGGTGAACGGCGTATTGCGCGGCATCACAATCACACTGCGTATGCCCAACCGCGTTGCGTGGTAGGCCACGCCCTGGGCGTGGTTGCCCGCCGACATCGCCGCCACGCCGGCGCGGGCTTCCTCCGGACTGAGGCTGGCCAGCTTGTTCAGGGCGCCCCGCTCCTTGAACGAGGCCGTGAACTGGAAGTTCTCGAATTTCAGCCAGACATCGGCCCCGGTAATCCGCGACAGCACGCGCGAATGGGTGCAGGGCGTAACCACAATCTGCCCCCGCAGTTGAGCGGCTGCGCGCTGCACGTCGGCCAGGCAAATCGGCAGCTTGCTCACTTCTTGTTCTCACGCACGCGTACGGCGCTGACACGCCCGTCGGTGAAGGTCACGTGCAGACGTTTGCCATCCTGCTCGGCATAACTCCAGGTTTCTCGCACGCCCTTTCCGGATGTACTGTGACTGACCAGCATCGGCTCGCCGTGCATGTGGCGCACATCGGCGGTGCTCATACCTTCGACGACGACACCACTGACCCGCGCCGCGCGCAGGCGCTCGGCCTCGGCCTTCTCGGTCGCATGCTTGTCCTGCCAGGCCGCCTCAGCCTGCCGGGCAGCCTGGGCCGCTTCCGCTGCCTTCTGCTCGCGCAGCTCGGCCTCGCGCAACAGATCGCTGGTGGGGCCCGCAGGAATGACCACGGCCGGCGGCAGCTGAGTGGGCTTGGCATCAGCCGCGCAGGGCTTGTCCGAATAGACGATGACCTTGTCCTTCTCGCAGCGATAGACCTGCGCCTGGGCGCCGAACGGCGTCGCCACGCCACTCACGGCAACGGCCAGCAGCCAAATGACGGATCGGTCTGACATGGGCAGATTATGCGGGCCAGCGGAGGCTCATGCATGGGGAGTTTCCGCCGCGGGTTCCGGTAGAATTGCGGATTCTCCTGCCCTGCCCAAAGACCATGTCCCAGTACGTATTCACGATGAACCGTTGCGGCAAGATCGTGCCGCCGAAGAAAGAGATTCTCCGCGATATTTCGCTGTCCTTCTTCCCGGGCGCCAAGATCGGTGTACTCGGTTACAACGGCGCCGGCAAATCGACGCTGCTGAAGATCATGGCCGGCATCGACAAGGATTTCATCGGCGAAGCCAGGCCCATGCCCGGCCTCAACATCGGCTACCTGCCGCAGGAGCCGAAGCTGGACCCGGCCAAGAACGTACGTGAGAACGTGATGGAGGCGCTGTCGCATCTGACCGATGTACAGGCCGAACTGGACAAGGTCTATGCCGCCTACGCCGAGCCGGATGCCGATTTCGACAAGCTCTCCGCGCGCCAGCAGGAACTGGAAGCAAAACTGGCGGCCGGTGACGGCCACAACATGGACGTGGTTCTGGACAAGGCCGCAGAAGCGCTGAACCTTCCGCCCTGGGAAGCCGACGTCACCAAGCTCTCGGGCGGCGAGCGCCGCCGCGTCGCGCTGTGCCGCCTGCTGCTGTCCAAGCCGGACATGCTGCTGCTCGACGAGCCCACCAACCATCTGGACGCCGAATCCGTGGCGTGGCTGGAGAAATTCCTCAAGGATTTCCCTGGCACCATCATTGCCGTCACGCATGATCGCTACTTCCTCGACAACGTTGCCGGCTGGATTCTTGAACTGGATCGTGGGCACGGCATTCCCTGGCAGGGCAATTACTCGTCCTGGCTGGAACAGAAGGACAAGCGCCATGAAGTGGAGCAGAAGCAGGAGGACGCGCGCTCCAAGGCAATGAAGGAGGAACTGGAGTGGGTGCGCAAGAACCCCAAGGGCCGCCAGGCCAAGAGCAAGGCGCGTATCAAGGCGTTTGAGGAGCTGTCGTCGCAGGAATACCAGAAACGCAGCGAGACCAAGGAGCTGTACATCCCGCCTGGTCCGCGTCTCGGCGATGTGGTTATCGACGTCAAGGATCTGGCCAAGAAGTTCGGCGATCGCACGCTGTACTCCGGCGTCAACTTTTCGGTACCGCGTGGCGCCATCGTCGGCATCATCGGCGCCAACGGCATGGGCAAGACCACGCTGTTCCGCATCCTCACCGGTCAGGACACCGATTACAGCGGTCAGGTGAAGATCGGCGAGACCGTGAAGTTCGCCTATGTTGACCAGAGCCGCGACTCCCTGGACGGCGAGAATTCCGTCTACAAGGAAGTGTCGGGCGGCAACGATATCCTGCGCATCGGCAACTTCGAGATGCCGTCGCGGGCCTACATCGGTCGCTTCAACTTCAAGGGCGAGGCCCAGCAGAAGCGGGTCAAGGAGCTCTCGGGCGGCGAGCGCAACCGCGTACATCTGGCAAAACTGCTGCTCTCCGGCGGCAACGTTGTACTGCTCGACGAACCCACCAACGATCTCGACGTGGAAACCCTGCGCTCGCTGGAAGAGGCGATTCTCGACTTCCCGGGCTGCGCGCTGGTGATCTCGCATGACCGCTGGTTCCTCGATCGCGTGGCCACGCACATCCTCGCTTTCGAGGACTCCGGCGAGGTGGTCTGGCACGAGGGCAACTACGGCGATTACGAGGAAGACTTCCGCCGCCGTACCGGCAGCGAGCCCGGCGTCAATCGTCGCGCCCGCCACAAGAAGCTCGCCTAAGCAGCATGACCGTGACACCCTCGGCCGATACCGGAGCCGCTATCGCCGAAGGCACTACGGCGGCCGGGGGCGCGCCGGTGCTGGCCTATCGCTGGCACGGCAAGCGCCTGCAGCCGGTGGCATTTGCACAGGCCGTCGTGCTGGAAGGCCTGCTGAATATCGATCGCCAGAAGGATGCGCTGCTGCGGAATACGCGGCAGTTCGTGCACGGCCGGCCGGCCAATCACGCGCTGCTGACCGGCGCCCGCGGCACGGGCAAGTCGTCGCTGGTCAAGGCCATGTTGACCACCTTCGGCGACGAGGGCCTGCGACTGGTGGAGGTGCCGCCGCATGACCTGATCGATCTGCCGGATATCGTCGCACCGCTGCGCGGCAGGCGGGAACGGTACATCCTGTATGTCGACGATTTCAGTGTCGCCGCCAGCGACCCGGCGTTGACGGCACTGAAGACCGCTCTCGATGGCGGCGTCGAGGAACCGCCCGAGAACGTGCTGATCTATGCGACGTCCAATCGCCGGCATCTGATGCCGGAGATGAAGCGCGACAATCAGGAGTTTCAATGGCACGAGGATGAACTGCATCCCGGGGAATCAACCGAGGAGAAAATCTCCCTGTCGGAGCGCTTCGGGCTGTGGCTGTCGTTCCAGCCCTTTAATCAGGCGCAGTATCTCGGCCTGGTGCGCATGCACCTGCGTGACCTTGGGATAGATGCCTGGGATGAGCCGCTGGAAACGCTGGCGCTGCGCTGGGCCCTGAACCGGGCGTCACGCTCCGGCCGGGTGGCGCGCCAGTTCGCCCGCGACTACGCCGGCAGTCGCGGCGTCAAGGGCCCCTAAGCCAACCCCATACGCCGGCGCCCGCCGGCTGCCATCAGGCGTGCGTTTTCAACAGCGCTGCGACCTTGTCGGCGTACTTCTTCATTGCATCCTCTGCGCTCATGCCCTTGAGCTTGGCCCAGGCATCGTACTTGGCGCGACCCACCATATCGAGCATGCCGGGACGGCTGCCCTTCACATCGCCTTCGGCGCCCTGCTTGAAGTGCGCATACAGGAACAGCATGTCGTTGTTGTCCGGCCGCTTGGTCAGCGTCTTGACATCCTTCTGCGCTTTTTCAAAAGCCGCTTTGCTGTCGCTCATGTTGTGCTCCCCGTGAGTTCCTTATGGCCAGAGCATACCAGCCCGATGCCCGCTTGCGGCGCCGATGCACCTAGACGCCGCCGGCAAAGAAGCGGGCGCCGCCACCATCCAGCGGTATCGCGACGCCGGCCTCCACCTGAAAGTTGATGAAATTGCTGAAGCGCAGCCGAAGTCCAAACCCCAGGCTGGCATGGACATCGCCATTCAAGTCCTCCGGACGCGCTGCAACGCTACCCGCTTCGAGTATCACTACGGCACGCAACCATCGCTGCCAGACCGGGCGCGCAAACTCGATAGCTCCATACCAATAGGCGTTGCCTTCCATGAAATCCAGCTCATAGCCCCGCAGGCGGTTGGCACCGCCCAGGCTGTAGTGCTCT
This sequence comes from Solimonas sp., assembly GCA_041612095.1. Lineage (GTDB taxonomy): Bacteria > Pseudomonadota > Gammaproteobacteria > Nevskiales > Nevskiaceae > Solimonas. The sequence goes on from JBFJJW010000003.1 coordinate 35,190, forward strand.
TCACCGTCAGGGCCGTTGAAGTACAAGCCGCTGGTGGCGATCAGATGCAGGGTCTGATGCGCCGTATCGCCGACTTGCAGGTAGCGGATCGCACCGAGGTTGAGTGAGCTGTAGTTGTAGTCGCTCCAGCTGTCGTCAGCCAGTTCGTAGCTGGCGCCGTAGCTGCTGCCGACTTCGCTGTAGACGCGATTGTGGAAATCACGGTGGTTGACGAACAGCAAAGGCGCAGTTGCCTCGCCGTAGGCCGGAGGAGCAAACACCCCAGCGGTGCGCTGCTGCTGCCAGCGCACGCCGCCCCCCAGCGTCCAGCCCTGGCTCGCCGGACCGTCCGAATAGGTGCGAGAGATACTCGCCACCGCGCTGCGGAACTGCTCCTCGTACAAGCCGCCATCACCATTGACCGGCTGGGTCGTGTAATCCGCGGCAAAGCCCAGGTGATAAGGCGAATCCGCGACAAACGGAGCGTAGTACCCGGCCGACCATTGAGTGTCCTTGCCGATCCCTTCCTTCTGCTGGTTTTCCTGGTCCCAGACCAGGCGCAGCGCGTGGTTCAGGCCCCAGAGGTTGCTCCAGCGCAGCTGTGCCCCATAGCGATAACGGCCGTCGCTTTTGGCGTCAAAGATCGGCGTAGGCAGCACGTAGTAGCGCTCCTTGACGCAAAAAACCCAGCGCACCCCACCCGCAACCGGCTCCGCGCGCGCCGTGACCTCCTTGAACAGCCCCAGGTCCAGTACCGCCTGCCGGCTGGCTTCGAGCTGCTCGCCATCGGCCAGGTCACCGGGTTTGACCACGATCTCGCGCAGCATGACGCGCGGCTGGGTCGTGTCATTGCCCTCGAATACGATATCGACAATACGCTGAGGCTCCGCCTGCTGCGTCTGAGCGGCGGCGTGCGATGTCAGCACGGCGAGCCAAAGTGCCGACAGCACCCCCGCGCGCCTCACGCTGCGCGCTCAAGGGTGACAAATCGATAGGGCCAGGGGTGGCGCTCATCATGGGGGTGGCGCTCTTCGGCCCTCACGACCCATTCGCTGCGGTCAAAGGCCGGAAACCACGCATCACCCTCAAGTTCCGCGTCCACCTCGGTCAGATAGATCCGCTGCGCACGTGGCAGCAGCTGGCGATAGAGTTCGGCGCCGCCAATCACCATCAACTCGCCGTCGCCGTGAGCCGTCAGCGCGTCCTCCAGCGCATGAAACACGCGCGCACCTGCAGCGCTGAAGCCGGTGTCGCGGGTCAGCACCCAGTTTTCACGCTCCGGCAACGGCCGCCCCAGCGATTGCCAGGTCTTGCGACCCATCAGCACGGTCTTGCCTAC
>JBFJJW010000004.1:0-35424 GCA_041612095.1 Solimonas sp.
CGTTTATCCATCAGAAAGCGGTGGCATGAGTTGCGCGGAGAAAAGTATTTCCTCCGGCATATTGATGGTGTTTGCTACCTGCTGGACAAGGACAACAATGTCGATCGGCGGGTAGATGCTTTCGGCATGTACGAGCCCGAGCAGATGAGTACCCTGCTTGGTCTTATGGAGCGGCTGCAACCGCAGCAGTTTCTGGATGTAGGCGCGCACTGGGGGCTATACAGCATTCAAGTCGCAATGCGGCCAGCGCTGTCGGCAACACAGATCACCGCGTTCGAGCCTGACTCCGTTAACCGAGCTCAACTATTCGGGAACCTCTTTGTCAACCGGATTGAGAACGTTACGGTGCTGCCGGTAGGCTTGTCTGACAGGGACGGCTCCGCCTCTTTCCAGCGGAAAGGGGAACATAATCGTGGTGCGTCGCGAATTGCAGAAGGAGGGGCCGGGCAGATCGAGATTCGACGCCTTGACGCACTGATCAAAGCGCAGGGGCAGCGCATTGCGGTGAAGATCGACGTTGAAGGGCACGAACTCCAGGCGCTCGCCGGCATGCGTGAGCTGCTGGACAGGAACGAGTGTCTGGTTCAAATCGAATGCTATCAGCCCGATGCCCGGCAATTACTGGATATGGCTTTTGGCTCCAGCTATCGACACGTACGGACCATTGCCAGTGACTGGTACTACAGCAATTCCGCTGCACTGACTTGAAGCGCGGCCCCTAAGCGGACATCAAGCGTACTTTCTGCACATGACTGTAAACGCCAATCGAATCGCAATATTTCTTGCGACCTCTGGTCAAAGCGGAGTTGATCGATCCGCCAAGAACCTCATTCCCGCGCTTGCCCGGAGAGGGTACGAGATCGATCTGCTCAAAGTGCGGAGGCACGGCCCCAACTTGGGCGAAGTGCCGCAGGGAGTCCGCATCGTCGAGCTCGGCAGCTCCCATGTCTACTCGTCGATTCCGCAGATTGTGCGCTACCTGAGGCGTGAGCGACCCGCGGTGCTTTTTGCGGGCAAGGATCGAGTGAACCGCGCGGCGCTTTTCTCCTACTGGCTGGCCCGCATCAGCGACATCCGGCTGGTTTTCTGGGTTGGAACGCCGGTATCTCAGGAGCTGGCACACCGCAGCGTGCTGAAGCGGTGGAGCCACCGGTTCTGGATGCGCATCTGGTATCGCTTTCCGGATGAAATTGTGGTGGATTCACCGGGCGTCGCCGATGATCTGCGTGCGTACGCAGCTTTGGGCGACAAGCGCATGACCGTGGTTCCCCACGCCGTCATTCCAGGTGAACTGCTGGAGCGCACTCCCGCAGCCCCCGACCACCCATGGTTGGCGCGCAAGCAGTTGCCTGTGGTGCTAGGTGCTGGAGAACTGTCAGGGGGAAAGGACCATCCGACACTGATACGTGCGTTCGCTCGTGTTCGAGCCAGTCGACCCTGCAGGTTGATCATTCTCGGTAAAGGGAAACTGCTCGAGCCTTTGCGCCAACTTGCAGTTGAATTGGGAGTGGGTGGCGACGTCGATTTTCCCGGATACCGTGGTGACATCTACGCATTCATGGCGCATGCCGATGTCTTTGTTTTGACCTCGGTCCGCGAGGGTCTGAGTTTCGTATTGATTGAGGCGCTGGCCTGCGGAACCCCAGTAGTCTCGACGGATTGTCCGGTTGGCCCGCGCGCAGTGCTCCAGGGAGGGCGCTACGGGCCATTGGTTCCGGTTGGTGACGTCAATGCAGTCGCAGAGGCGATTGTCCGTGTATTGGACTCGCCGCTAGGCAGTGATTACCTGAGACAAGCGGCTACCGGATACGAGATCAATTCAGCCGCTGCCGCTTGGCTTCGGGCGGTGGGTTTGCCAGAGCAAGGCCAGTTACAGGCCGGCAACCGCGCATGAGTCGCTTACTGGGGCGTCATCCGGAATATTAGATTGTCGCCGCGATGTTCTCGCGTATGTGGATGGCGGGAGAGCGCGCGATCGACGATTGCGCTGGAGTCCGGGCGAAACCGATCGTGCAACTCGATGATCAGCATTCGGGTGCGTGATAACCAAGCGTCGCAATCCGGATCTGAAAGCAACTCGCACTCACCTCCTTCAATATCTATCTTGCAGATGTCAATCTGATCAACTTCAAATTGCTGCATCAACGCCACAATGGTGGTGGCTTCGATGGCGCCGGGGGCGGGCCCATCTCCTTCTATCAGACGGAACCCGGATTTCACGTCGGTAGGATTATCGATGTGCAAGTATGTTGAGCGCGGCCACAGCCCCTTCTTCAGCGCCGTGATCTGAGTCAGCCCCTCCAGGTTCTTCTGCAACTGCTGAAAGTTTGAGTGTTCCGGCTCTATGGCCACGATGCGGGCGTCGGGATAGCGCGTTGCGAAGAATGCCGACGTATAGCCGACATTGGCGCCGGCATCGACTATGAAACGCGGTGGCGGATCCAGCGGCAGCTCATACTCACGGTCCAGCAGTACATCGCTGAACATGTTGCGATCGGATGTCCGCGGTCGTATCCAGACCTTTCGGATGCCAGGTGGCGCGACTTGAAAGTCGTTGCACGCGAACTTGGATAGCAGGTATACCCGCAGCCCTGATCGTAGTCCCAGGACTTTGACGTACTTCTTCAGGCCCGATGCCATATTTGATGACTCAGTTGAGATTTTGCTTTGTTTAGTGGCGATGCAAGCGCATTCATGTTGACCTGCGGATGCTTGTGCGATCGCGAATTCGTTTGGAGCGCTATATTACTGCCAGTAGTATAGGCGGGCCATTGTGGCCAACTCGAAGACCCGCATTGATCCGGATACCCTGTGCTGCTCTCCAATCGCTACAACTTTCTGTACGTCCACATCGCCAAGACCGGCGGGACCAGTGTGCGGGCCGCACTGAAGTCACTGCAGTGGAGGGATCCGTACTATCTGGCGCAGTTTGTATGCTCGCGGCTGTCGCATCTGACGGGGCATCGCATCGCCGCCAAGCTGCCTAGGCACGCGAAGATCATCGCCGCACATGAAATGCTTCCGAAGGAATTCTTCGATGGGCTCTACAAGTTTGCATTTGTGCGCAATCCCTGGGACCTCCAGGTGTCGAGCTATCACCACCTCAAGCGCGAGCGGCCGCATTTGCTTGAAGGGCATGAAAGCTTCGCTGATTTCACGCGCTGGAAGCTGAACCCCGAGCGCCCCTACCAGTACCATCTGGACACCGCGATTACCCTTCAGACCGATTACCTGGTCGACCTGCATGGGCAGCTGCTGACGGATTACATTGGTCGTTACGAGAGCCTGCACGCGGACTTTGATCACATCTGCCGAAAGCTCGCGGTGCCGACGCCGGCGCTTCCGCACAAGCGCCAGGCCACCGACCGCAGCCGCGACTACCGCAGCTACTACGATGACGCATTGGCCGAGCAGGTCGGGAAGTACTTCAGACGCGATATCGAACTGCTGAACTATCGCTTCGATCCCTCCGCTAGCTGACGGAACACTCCTCAATGTGTGGAATTGCCGGCATGGTGTTGCGCGCGGGCCAGGTCGCGGAGCCCGATCTGCGGCAGATGGCCTCGACGCTGACTCATCGTGGGCCCGAGGACATCGGAACCTATGTGGCGGCGACGTTTGGCATTGCGCATACCCGTCTGGCCATCATCGACCTGGCGGGCGGCCACCAGCCGATCTTCGACGCCCAGCGACGCTATGGGCTGGTTTGCAATGGCGAGATCTACAACTACGTTGAACTGCGCGCCGAGCTCGAGGCGCTAGGACATCGGCCGCATAGCGGCTCCGACAGCGAGGTTGCGTTGCACGGATTTGCGGCCTGGGGGCGGGAGTCCTTCAAGCGACTGCATGGCATGTACGCCTATGCGCTCTACGACCACAGCGAACAGGCCCTGTGGCTGGTACGGGATCGTATGGGGATCAAGCCGCTGTACTACGCGCAGCTGCCGGATCGCATCCTGTTTGCGTCCGAGTTGAAGGCCTTGATTCCTCTGTTGCCACGACGCGAAGTGCACGCGCCGGCGCTGGCGCAGTTCTTCCAGAATCAGTATTCCACCGGTGATGAGACCCCCCTCTCGGGCGTGCGACGAGTGCCGGCGGGCTGCGCATTGCAGATCGGGTCTGATCTGAACATCAAGCTGCACCGCTACTGGTCTGCGACCGAGGTGCGACCGCGTGACACGCTCAGCTACCAGGATGCACTGGAGGAGTGGGAGCCGCTGTTTGCTCAAACCATGCGTGAGCATCTGCGGTCGGATGTGCCGTGCGGGATTTTTCTTTCGGGCGGGGTTGATTCGGCCGTCCTGCTGGCACAGATGACGCGCCACAGCGGGCATCCGATACGCAGCTATTCGATCGGCTGGAAGGATGCGGACCAGGGCGATGAGCTGGATGGGGCCGCGCGCATGGCGCAGCTGTTCGGTGCCGAGCACACGGCCCTGCGCCTGGATGCGCAGGCTGTATTTCACCGCCTGCCGCGCAGCGTCTGGGCGGCCGATGACCTGATGCGTGACTATGCCTGCCTGCCGACGATGGCGCTGGCCGAGGCTGCCAGCCAGGACCTCAAAGTGGTATTCAGTGGCGAGGGTGGCGACGAGGCCTTCGCAGGGTACGGTCGCTATCGGCCGGACTTCTTTGAGCGCACGCTGAAGTCGCTGCGCTATCCCGGCAGTGGCGGGTTTCGCGTGCGTAGCGAACTGAGCCCGGCCTGGGTGCGCCGCTTGTTTGTGGCGGAACTGCAGCCGGCACTGGCGGCGTATCGTGAGCCGGTCGTGGCCGCCTGGTCGCAGACACCGAAAGACTGGAGCGATTTACGCAGGCGCCAGTATGTGGATCTGCGCACGAATCTTGCGGATGACCTGCTGGTCAAGGCCGACCGCATGTTGATGGCCTTCAGTGTGGAAGGGCGCGTTCCCTTTCTCGATCATCGCGTGGTCGAGTTTGGTCTCGCACTGCCGGATGCGCTGAAGGCCGGCGCAGCCGGCGGCAAGCTGTTTATCAAGCGCTGGGCTGAAGGATTTATTCCCAAAGACCACTTGTGGCAGCACAAGCGGGGTTTCCATGTGCCGGTAGCGCACTGGCTGCGCGGCGCATTTCTTGAAGGTCTTGCGCAGAAGTTGCCTCAGAGCGCCGCCATCCGGCAATGGTGCCTGCCGCAGGCAGTGCAGGCGCTGCTTGCGCGACAAGCAGCGAAAGGCGACTGCACGCGCGAAGTCTGGAGCCTGATGCAGTTCGCAATCTGGCATCGGCTGTTCATTGAGACTGCGGCCCATGTGCCCGCCGCCGAAGAGGATCCCTTGGCATGGCTGTAACCGGCGCAACAGGCAACACGAGCGTGTCCGGCGCGCGGGCGCGGCTGGGGGTTGTCATCGCGTTCTCCGGAGATGGCGGTGTCGAGCGCATGGTGACCAATCTCTGCGCGCAGTTTGCTGAACAGGTGCAGGTGGATCTGTTGGCGATCAAGGCCGATGGCGGCCACGTCAGCCGCATTCCGTCGAGCGTCAATCTGATCAAGCTGAAGTCGCGGCACAGCTGGAGCAGTGTTCCGGAGATTACCCGCTACCTGCGCGAAGCCCGCCCGGATGCGGTGCTCGTGGCGAAGGACCGCGCGGGCCGCGCCGCATTGCGCGCCACAGCGCGTGCCGGGCTCGATATCCCCGTCTACATTCGTTTGGGGACCAATCTCTCGGCGGCACTGGAGCGTAAGGACGCCTTCAGCCGTTGGCTGCGCGTGGCACCGATGCGGCGCCTGTACCCGCGTGCGGCGGGCGTCATTGCGGTTTCCGAAGGCGTGCGCCAGGACACCCTGAAGGTCACAGGGCTGGCACCGGAGCGCGTGCATGTGATTCGCAATCCGGTGATTACGCCGACACTGGCCTCGCAGGCAGCCGAGCCCGTGCCTCACGCATGGCTGCGCGAAAAGTCGCTGCCGGTGATCATCGGCATGGGGCGGCTGACTCGACAGAAGGATTTCCCGACGCTGATTCGTGCGTTTGCGCAGATTCAGCAGCGGCACCCCAGTCGACTCATCGTGTTGGGAGAGGGCAAGGATCTCGCGGCCTTGCAGGCGCTGGCTGCTGAGCACAGCGTGGCCGAGCGCGTGCTGTTTGCCGGATTCCAGAAGAATCCTTATGCGTGGCTGGCGCGCGCGGATCTGTTCGTGCTGTCTTCGGCATGGGAAGGCTCACCGAATGCGCTGACCGAGGCGCTGGCCCTGGGTATACCTTCCGTGTCCACGGATTGTCCAAGCGGGCCGCAGGAGTTGCTCGATGGCGGTCGCTATGGCCCCTTGGTTGCCGTAGGCGATGCCAATGGCCTGGCGACGGCAATGGCGCAAACGCTGGAGAGCCCTCTGCCTGCGAGCGATCTGCAGCAGGCGGTGGCCGAGTACCGCGCCGAGATCAGCGCGCGGCGCTATCTGGAGTTGATGGGGCTGCGGCAGCCAACGGCCGTGCCCTAGGCCTGTAGCAGGCTGCGGTAGAGGGCGAGGTTGCCCTCGACCATATGATCCACCGAGAACTCGCGGGCGATGAGCTCCGGTCCGCCGCGACCCAGGCGCCGGCGCAGTTCGGTATCGTCGATCAGGCGCTGGAGGGCTTGGCGCAGCGCACCCACGTCTCCCGGAGGCACCAGCAGACCGTTCTCGCCATCACGCACCGCCTCCGGCATGCCGCCCGCACGCGAGGCAATGATCGGCACGCCTGCCGCCGAGGCCTGCAGCAATGACACGCCCAAGCCCTCCATAAAGGCCGGATGTACCAGCAGGTCCAGACAACCCATCCAGCGCGGCAGATCCTTGCGGAAGCCGGCGAAATGCACGCAGCCGCCTAGCCCGCGGGTAGCGACGTCTTGTTCCAGCGCCGCGCGCTCGGGACCCTGGCCAAAGAACACCACATCCAGTTGCTGGCGCTGCGGCAGCGTAGCAAGCGCCTGCAGCAGTACGCTGTGCCCCTTGCGTGCAATCAGCTGCGCGGTGACGCCGACCAGCAGGCGATCCGGCCGCAAGCCGAAATCAGCGCAGAACTCGGCGCGGCTGGCGGGTGTGGTCCAGGGGAGGGCATCAACAGCGCTGCGAATGACGCGGATACGCTCCGGGGCTACTCCCTCGGAAATCAGTACTTCGGCGATGCCCTGGGAGATGCAGACCACCCGCGCGTAGCGGCGGTACTTCCAGCGTGCCCACCAGCGCGGCTCCGGGTTGTCGACGCGACGGGACAGCACCGCAGGTACGCCGGCGCGGCGTGCCGCCAACCCACCCAGCACGTCGGCGCCGCGCCGTGAATGCAAATGCACGAGCTGCGGCCGGTGCTGTGCAATGACCGCGCTTAGGCGATTGATAAAGCCGAAATCGAGGTCGCCGCTGCAGGCGACTTCGACCACGGTAACTGCGCTGTCAGCGAAGTGGCGGCCGATGGCCGCCCCCGGGGGGCACACCAGAACGCAGGCCACTTGGCGGCGGCTCAGCCCGTCGAGCAGGTAGGCCACCTGCTGTGCACCACCGTAGAGGTGCATGCCGGTCTCCACATGCAGAAGCTTCATGCGGGAACCGCCAGCAATTGCCGTGCGCTCGCTGCGACCCGCGCCGGGGACAGCTGACGCATGCAGGTCCATGCGCCCGCGCAGCTGGGTTTGCGCTTGCAGGGCGCACATGGCAGGTCTTCGTAAAGTACGGCCAGCGGGGTGTCCGCACCCTGCGTATACGGCCGGGTGGAGCCGAACAATGCGACCACCGGCCTGCCGACGGCGATGCCGATATGGGTAAGCCCCGTGTCCACGCCAATGACCAGACCGGCCTGCGCCAGCCATGCCGGCAAATCAGCCAGCCGGGTCTGACCGCACAGATTGATGCTGCCGGCAGGCAGTAGCGCCTGGATACGGTCGGCGGCTTCGCGGTCGGCGGGCCCACCGAAGATCGCGCAGGGGGGGTGACCGGACTGCTGCAGCAGATGGCCAAGGGCTCCCCAATGCTCCTCAAACCAGTGTTTCTGCGGTCGTGTCGTGAACGGGCACAGCGCAATGAAGCCGGGTTGCACGCCACTGGCCCGCATCTGGGCCTGGACTGCGGCCACGGATTCGGTGGGCGTCGACAGGCGGGGCGGTCCTGATGGCAAATCGGTCAAGGCGGTTGCGAAGTAGCGGTATTCGGAACTGATATCTCGTGCGTCTCCGCCCTTGGGCAGGCGCAGGTGCAGCAGGCCGGCGCCGGGTTCCTTGGAGTCAAAGCCGATCCGGTAGGCGCCCGGAGCCAGCGCTGCAAGCAGCCGCGACTTGAACAGACCCTGGATATCGAGCACCCAGTCAAAGCGCTGCGCAGCCAGTTGTCGACGCAGCCGATACAGCGCGCCTAGTGAACGGTAGATGTTGCCCGGCACCACGATGCAGTCGTCGAGGCGACCACCTGGCGAGAGTTCGGGCTTGAGGATGCCGGCGAAATTCTGTTGTACCAGCCAGCTGATGTGGGCCTGCGGCCAGCGCTGACGCAGGCTTTCCAGCAGCGAACTGGCAAACACGATGTCGCCCAGTGCAGACAGTCGAACGATCAGGATGCGCGGCTGCTCCCCGCGTTTCGGCAGGCGCACGGAAAGCGGGGAGGGTGGCGTCGTCGTGGAGTGGGGCACGGGCCTATAATACTGCGCGCCCGCGCCAATTCGCGGGCTTGTCTGTTGATATCTCCTTCACTGATTCGGGGAAAGAATTCATGAGTTCGATGGCCGACCGCGACGGCTTCATCTGGTATGACGGCAAGCTGGTGCCCTGGCGCGAGGCCACGACCCACGTCCTGACCTATACCCTGCATTACGGCGTCGGCTGTTTTGAAGGCGTGCGCGCTTACAAGACGCCGACCGGTACCGCGATCTTCCGCCTGGAAGAGCACACCAAGCGCCTGTTCAACTCCGCCAAGATCCTCGGCATCAAGATGCCATGGACGCAGGAACAGTTGAACGCGGCGCAGAAGGAGGTGCTGCACGCAAACAAGCTGGAGTCGGCCTACCTGCGGCCGATGGTGTTCTACGGCTCCGAAGGCATGGGGCTGCGCGCGACCGGACTCAACACGCACGTGATCGTCGCTGCCTGGACCTGGGGCGCGTATCTCGGCGCTGACAACATGGAGCGCGGCATCCGCATCAAGACCAGTTCATTCGCACGTCACTACGTGAACTCGTCGATGTGCCGGGCCAAGGCCAATGCCAATTATCTGAATTCGTCGATGGCTCTCAACGAGGTGCTGCGTGACGGCTATGACGAAGCCCTGATGCTGGACCCTGATGGCTATGTGGCCGAAGGCTCGGCCGAGAACATCTTCCTGGTCAGCGATGGCGTGATCAGCACGCCAGACGTCACCAGCGCCCTGGATGGCATTACCCGCCGCACGGTGATGCAGTTGGCACAGGACCACGGCTACACCGTGCGCGAGCGACGCATTACGCGTGACGAGTTGTATTGCTGCGACGAGGCGTTCTTCACCGGTACGGCGGCGGAGGTGACGCCGATACGCGAGGTCGACAACCGACCGGTAGGCGAGGGCTCACGCGGGCCGGTCACCGCCAAGCTGCAGGCAGCGTATCTGGATCTGGTTCAGGGCAAGAGTGCGCAGTATCCGGAGTGGTTGGCACACATCTAGGGGCCAGTCTCGGCATGAGTGACGTACTCCCGGATTTCTCGGTTGCCCAGGTCCTGGTCGCCGGCGATGTCATGCTCGATCGCTACTGGTCTGGCCCCACCTCGCGCATTTCGCCGGAAGCCCCGGTGCAGGTGGTGCGGATACTCAAGGACGAAGTGCGGCCGGGCGGTGCGGCCAACGTCGCCCTGAACATTGCCAGCCTCGGCGGCGGGGTGCGCCTGCTCGGTGTGGTAGGCGTCGATGAGGCCGCGCAGCAGTTGTCGACCGCGCTGCGGGCGCGCGGCGTCACGCCGGACTTTGTCGAGGCCAAGGGATTCCCCACCATCACCAAGCTGCGTGTGCTGTCGCGGCACCAGCAATTGCTGCGTCTCGATTTCGAGGAGCCCCTGCTTGAGGGCGGCGTATTCGATCACGGCGCCTGGCTCGAACGCTATCGCGCGTCGCTGGGCGACACCCGGGTCATCGTTCTTTCCGACTATGGCAAGGGCACGCTTGCACGTGTGGCGTCGATGGTTCAAACCGCGCGTGCTGATGGTCGTTACGTGCTGGTCGATCCCAAGGGTACCGACTGGAAGCCCTATCGCGGCGCCACCTTGCTGACGCCGAATCAGTCCGAGTTCGAGGCGGTGGTCGGCCCCTGCAAGGACGATGCCGAACTGGTGCGTCGTGCCGAGGCGCTGCGCCTTGAGCTATCGCTGGATGCGCTGTTGGTCACCCGCAGCGAGCGCGGCATGACCCTGGTGCAGACCGGGCACAAGCCGCTGCACCTGCCGGCGGCCGCACGTGAAGTCTTTGACGTAACCGGCGCCGGTGACACTGTTATCGCAGTGCTCGCAGCCGCTTTGGCGGCGGGGCAGCCGCTGGCTTCCGCGTGTCGTCTCGCCAACGTGGCGGCCGGCATCGCTGTAACCAAACTCGGCACGGCGACCGTCAGTACGGATGAGCTGGAGCAGGCGCTCAGCACGCAGCCGAGGGAACATCGCGTATTTGACGAGGCGCCGCTGCTGGCGGCCGTAGCTCAAGCCCGCACTCGCGGCGAGCGCATCGTCATGACCAATGGTTGTTTCGACCTGCTGCATGTGGGTCACGTTCGCTATCTGCAGGCAGCCAAGCAGTTGGGTGATCGCCTGATCGTTGCGGTGAACGACGACGACTCGGTGCGCCGTCTCAAGGGCGATTCCAGGCCGTTGAACACCTGCGCCGACCGCATGGCGATGCTCGCCGCGTTGCAGAGCGTGGATTGGGTGGTCCCGTTTACCGAAGACACGCCTGCTCGCCTGATTGAGCGCGTGCTGCCGGATGTGCTGGTAAAGGGCGGCGACTACAGCCCCGAACAGATTGCGGGTCACGAAGCGGTGACGGCAGGCGGCGGCGAGGTCGTGGTGCTCGACTTCCACGCCGGCTATTCGACCAGCGCGCTGATCGACAAGGCGCGCAGCTGATAAATCGCTGAAGCGCCTGCGATCAGGCTGTCTTACGGCGTCAGGGCGCTGCGTACTCGACCGCGTGACCCCGCACGGTCGCGCCGGCAAGGGTGCTGAAAATCAGCGACAGCGGCTCGACCGACGGGAACATCAGGTCGCAGGGCGAGACGTCACCGTTCTCGGCGTCTTCCGGGCCGATGCCCTCGACGCAGTTGCCGTAGTGATGATGAGCACCCATCAAGTGGCCGATCTCGTGCGCCATCGTTTCCGGGCCGCGCTCGACGTCGATCGCCAGGCCTGGAATCAATTCGAACGGCGCCTCGGCCTCGATCGTCGCGACCAGATAGGAGTTGTAGGGCGCGCGTATGCCGCCGATGCAGTCGGCCTGGCCGAGCACGGTGCCGGCGCCGCCGGCGCCGGCCTGCATTTCGCGATTGGTGAACACGGCGGCGATGTCGGCGCCGAACGGCGGTCGGCCGCCAGTCTGATCCTTGGCTTGCTGGATGATGACGCCGGAGTCGGTCGAGTCGATCATCGCGCGCTGCACACCGGCGACGGTCAGCTTGATATTCAGCGGCGCGTAGGCATCGGCCGCGCGCGCCATAACGGCCCGCGCCAATGCCTCGTCGACGCCGTCGAGCAGCACCGCGACCGACAGTTCGATCTCCTGGCCCTCGTCAGTGATGCCGGAGATGCCAAGCTGGTCGGGGAAGTTTTCGCCGGAGAGCAGGCCGATGTCGCAGGCCGGCTCGTTGTCGATCGTCGTGTCGCTGGAGGTGGCGACGCCGCTATAACCGGATCCGTCGGCGACCAGATAGGGCTGCACGCGCACTTCGTAGTACGCCGAGCCATTGGTTGGGAACAGCGTCGATTCATAGCCGGTGCCGCCGGCCGAGGCTGCGACCAGCCGGTCCTGATCGTCGTAGACGGCGAGATCGTAGTCGTCCGCCTCGAAGCCCTCGTTCGGCTGGATCGCGACGACGATATTCCTGACGTCGGCCGCCGGCGTGATGCGGTAGTAGTCGCAGGCCGGCGTGCCGGCAAGCTCGGCCGGGCAGGCACGCAGCGGCGGTTCGTTGACCAGCGGATTCGAGGCGGTAAATGGGCCGCCGGCCCAGGCCTCCTTGTAGCGACCGCTGGAGCCGGCAGGTCCTTCGCCGTCACCCACCCCGGAACTGGAGCTGCAGCCAGCGATCCCCAGACTCAACGCCAGCAGAAACATCAAACGCATGGTCTTTCCCCTAGGTGTGCATCCGGTCCCGATCAGAGAATCGAGCCAGCTTTTGTAGGGATTATTCTACACCAGCGCCTCGCGCCAGCCATCGGGGCTTGCCCTGGGGTAAATCCCTCAGGCTGAAGGAAAGCGCGGGGCAAAGGCCTCGTCGGCAATCCCGAGTCCGTTCACCAGATAGGACACAGCGTGATACAGCCCGGCCAGCATGATCAGTTCGATCAACTGGGCCTCATCGAACGATATTTTCAGTTCCGCCCAGAGCGCGTCATCGACACCGTGCGAGTGATGCAGCGCATCGGCGAGCCGGATTAGCAGGCGTTCCTCAGCCGACCAGCAAGCGGCGGTGGCGTCACCGTGCACGCTGGCTCGCAGCTCCGGCGGCGTCCACCCGGCCTTTGCGCCGTAGGCCGCGACGTGCACGCCCCATTCGTACTCGGCACCACACAGCGCCGTCGTTCGCAGAATCATCAGCTCGCGTAGACGCAGCGATACGCTGCCGCGATCCAGCAGACCACCGGCGATCATTCGCTGCAGCACGCGCGGGTTCCGGGCGACGGTGCGGAACAGGGCCAGCGGGGGCGCCCCGCGCATCACGACATCGAATGCCGTCTGGACCTCGGTGGAGTAGGGTGGCGACAGCGGTTCGATGCGGGGCGAAGCAGACATGCGGGTTCTCCAGGTGCTACGATAGTCGTAGCGTAACGCTATTAAATCCGTAGCACAAGACGCGGAGCCTTCTGCGGTCGATGGCCTCACCCAAAAAATCAGTGCGCGGCTCGCATAGCGGCCGCCCGATCATGGCGCTGCTCGATTTGCTCGGGCGGCGCTGGACGCTGCGCGTGATCTGGGAACTGCGCGGCGCGCCGCTATCGTTCCGCGCGCTGCAGGCGGCCTGCGCGGGCATGTCACCATCGGTGCTGAACCAGCGCCTCGCCGAGCTGCGCGAGGCGCTGATCGTCGACGCTACCGATGCCGGTTACGCGCTGACCGCGCGCGGCCGCGAGCTGATCGGGCTGTTCGAGCCGATCAATCTCTGGGCCGAGGGCTGGGCGCGAGCGCAGAAGGCACAGGGAGAGGGCGCCTGAACTTCGGCATCGGCGAGGCGTACTCACTGGGTTGCGCCTTCGTATGGGCGGTTGCGGTGATTCTGTTCAAGAAGTCCGGCGAAAGCCTGGCGCCGTTCGCCCTGAACCTGATCAAGAATGCCTTCATCCTGCCGCTGTTTCTATTGACGATCCTTCTCTATCAGGGCTGGGAATGGCCGCAGATGCCACTGCGTGACTGGCTGCTGGTACTGGTATCCGGGTTTCTCGGGATTGCTGCCGGCGATACCCTGTACTTTCGCGCGTTGAACATGATTGGCCCCGGTCGCTTGGCCGCCGCCCAGACCTTGTACTCGCCCTTTGTGATTCTGCTGGCGCTGGCGTTCCTGGGGGAACACCTGCGGTTAGGCCAGATTGCAGGTGTGGTCCTGGTGCTCGCGGGCATCGGCTTGGTGACCTATACCCGTGCCGGCACACAGCTGGACCCGCGACGCATGCTGGTCGGCGCAGCCTGGGCGGTGCTGGCGGTGTTCCTGATGGCGCTCGGCGTGGTGATCGCCAAGCCGATGCTGGAGCAGCACGACTTTCTGTGGGTGGTGACGCTGCGTATCGGCGGCGGCCTTGTCGGCATGCTGCTTATCGCCGCGGCGCGCCGCCAGTTCGGCGAGTTGCGCGCCACCTACGCGGGGGTTCGTCACTGGGGCGTGATCGTGGCAGCTGGGCTGACCGGAACCTATCTTTCGATGATGCTGTGGCTGGCGGGGTACAAGTACACGCAGGCGTCGATTGCGGCCGTGCTCAACGAGTTTGCGGCCGTGTTCATGCTGCTGCTGACCGTGTTCGTGCTCAGGGAGAGCGTGACGCCGCGCCAGTGGCTGGGAACCCTGCTGGCAGTAGCCGGTGTGGCGGTGGTCGTCTCGTTCTGAGTTGACCCTGTGGGGGTCATTTTTCCCATCGTCCCCTGCTTCGGGGGCTGCGTAACATGATCCTGCGGCGCCCCTCACCGCAGACGGAGCATGACCATGGATGGCAGCGGCAAGTCCTGGGACACCCTGTACAAGAACGCGCTGGTGTTCGATGGCAGCGGCAGTTCGGCCCAGCAGCAGGATGTGGCGGTGCGTGCGGGCCGGATTGCAGCCATGGCAGCGAATCTGGACGCAGCGGACGCTCACAGCGTGGTCGATGTTCGCGGCCGCTGGCTGATGCCGGGGTTACTGGACATCCATACCCATTTTGATCTCGAAGTCGAGATTGAACCGCAGTTGCCAGAGGCTGTGCGTCACGGCACGACGACGGTCGTCGTGGCCAATTGCAGTCTCGGACTGGCCTACGGTGCGCAGCGGAGGGATGGTGCCGATCCGATCGTCGATTGCTTTGCCAGAGTCGAGAATGTGCCAAAGCCGGTGCTACGCAAGGTTGCGGACCAGGTGACCTGGAATGATTCCCAGGCGTATCTCGATCATTTTGCGCAGTTGCCGTTGGGTCCCAACATCGTGCCGATGATCCCGCATTCGATGCTACGCATCGAGGTCATGGGGTTGCAGGCCTCGATCAGCCGCGAACCAACTCCGGCAGAACTGACGCGGATGGAGGCGCTGGTGGAGAAGGGTATGCGCGAGGGCTACATCGGGTTCTCGACCGACGCCTTGCCGTTTCATTTTCTGGCCAATCAGCCGAACACCCGAAAGCAGATCCCCACACAGTTTGCGCCTTACGACGAACTCAAGCGCCTGACCAATGTTCTCAGGCGCTGGGGCAGGGTCTGGCAGGCGACGCCGCCCAAGGATGACAAGCTCGCCGTGTTCAAGAACTTCCTGCTGACCTCGGGGCGCCTGCACCGCAAGCCGTTGAAGGTTACGGCGGTGGCGGCAATCGATGTCACCACCAACAAGTCGATCATTCGCCTGGGGCTGCTGCTGTCGCACCTGCTGAATTCCTGGCTGTTGCGCGGCCGCTTTCGTTTCCAGGCGCTGGCGGCACCGTTCAAGATCTGGAGCGACGGCGTCATCACCCCGATCGCCGAGGAAATCCCGGTGCTGCGGCGCCTCACCGAGCGCGATCTGGACGACCGCGCGGGCCGCGCGCAGATCATGGCGGATCCGGGATGGGTCGCCGAGTTCCGCGCCATGTGGAATCACGGCAAGCAGGGCTTCAGCGTGGCTCGACTCAAGCGCTGGCTGGGCATGGATGACAACGTGCTGACGCGCGACCTGGCGGACATGACCATAGACCGGTGTCCGGTGGCGGAGTGGAGCGGAGAGACCCTGCATGCGGTGCGTGAGCACCTGCTGGCCTGGCAGCGCGATGGCCGCGGTGCGCGCAGCGATGCCGAGCGCAGCAGCTTTGCCGGCTTCCCGCAGCAGCCCGATGATGCTGACTTTCTGATTCACCTGCTCCGGACCTACGATACCGATCTGCGCTGGTGGACAGTGACTGCCAACCGCGATCCGGCCAAGACCAAGGCGCTGCTGTTCCATCCCAAGTTGCTGCCGGGATTCAATGACAGCGGCGCGCATCTGACCAATATGGCGTTCTACGATGGCAATCTGCGCATGCTGAAGCTCGCGCAGGAAGATGGTCTGCACAAGGTCGCCCATGCCGTGCACCGGCTGACCCAGGAACCAGCGCAGTTTTTCGGCCTCGACTGCGGCGTGCTGCGGCCGGGGGCGCAGGCAGACATCACGGTGATCGATCCGGAGGCACTGGCTCGCTATGTGCCTGATGCCTGCGTCGAGTACGTGTTCCGTCCGGTGTTCGAGCATCACCAGCTCGTCAACCGCCCGCGTGGTGTTGTCAGTCACGTCATGATTGCCGGCAAACTGGCCTGGGCCGACGGCGCCTACACGCCGGCCTATGGTCGTGAACGCATGGGGCGGGTGCTGCTCGACCACAAGCACGAACAGCGGGCGGCGTCTCTGCAGATGGCGGCCTGAGACCGCGCGGTACGCCCCGCCGGTCCGTTCGGTAGCGCAGCGCCTACGCTCGTCTGCCATCGACGCCGTTGCAGTCTGTGGTGGCCGACCATGTTCGTGAACCGGAAACGAACATGGCGCTTGAAGACCGTTTTTACCGCACCGTACTGGACGCGCTGACACAGGATCGGCTGACGCTGCCGAGCCTGCCCGAGGTGGCGCTGAGGGTTCGTGATCTGGCCGCCCGCGAGGATGTCACCGCAGCGCGTCTGGCCGCAGAGATCGGCAAGGATGCTGCAATCGCGGTGCGCATGCTGCGCGTGGCCAATAGCGCCGCGCATCGCAGCGGCCGACGCATCGAAAGCCTGCAGCAGGCCGTCGCGCGACTGGGGACCGAACATACCCGCTTGCTGATCAACGCTCTGGCCATGGAGCAATTGTTTACCGCGGAGGCGCCGGCACTGCGCGAGCACCTGCGCAGCAACTGGCAACGCAGCATCGCGGTCGCGAGCCTGTCGCAGGTGATTGCCGCCCACTGCACCTTACTGGATCCGGAGCGGGCGATGCTGGCGGGGCTGGTACATGAAATCGGCGCTCTGCCGGTCATCCGGATCGCGGAAAGCCAGGCGGAACGGATCGAGCCGGGCTTTATGCTCGACGCGGTGATGCGGCTGCTGGCGCCGCGGGTGGGTCGGCTGGTATTGCAGGCCTGGCATTTCCCGGAAGAGCTGGTTTCGGTGCCACTGGACAGTGCTGATCCGCAGCGCACGCATGCGGGCAGCGCGGACTACGCCGACATCGTATGCGTGGCACGCCTGCAGGTGGCCGCCCGCGCCAACCCTCAGCTGGCCGCGGTACAGCCGCTGCCGGCGCATGCGCAACTCGATCTTCAGCCAACCGTCGACCTGCTGGAGATCGAGATCTGTCGCGATCGATACCAGCAGGCTTGCGCAGCGCTGGGCAGCTAGCGGGCGATAGGCGCCCCCTACGGCGCGCTGCCTGCCAGCGCCGCCTCGCGAATGGCCTTGAATTCGGAGCCGGCTTTCCAGCGAGGTGGGCGCTTGGTGTTGGCGACGCGATAGCCCACGTCCATCAGCATCTGCATATCGAGCGCGGCGCCGGAGAGATCCCAGCTCGGGTCAATCTCGTCCGCCGGCTTGTGATATCGCTGCTCGGTGTAGCGCTGCTGCTGCTGTTCGCCGAAGCCGGGCCGGCCAATCACGTCGGAGCCGCCATCGGCGTATAGCGCAGGCACGCCGAGCTTGGCGAACTCGAACTGGTCGGAGCGGAAGTAGCCGCCGCGTTCCGGCAGCTGGTCTGGGACCACGCGGCGCCCGGCGTCACGGGCGACAGCTTCGAGCACGTCTTCCAGGCTGTTCTGGCCATAGCCGATGACCTGGATGTCGGAGGTCGGACCCCAGGGGTTCAGCGAGTCCATGTTGAACATCGCGACGGTGTGCGTCAGCGGATACAGCGGGTTCTGCGCGTAGTGCCGCGATCCCAGCAGCCCTTGCTCTTCGGCAGTGACCAGCATGAACAGTATCGATCGCCGGGGTGCAGCCGGCAGCCGGGTATAGGCCCGAGCAATCTCCAGCAGACCCGCAACTCCGCTGGCGTTATCGACCGCGCCGTTGAAGATCTGGTCGCCCTTGATCGAGCGGTCACGGCCGAGGTGGTCCCAGTGCGCGGAGTACACCACCCACTCGCTGGCCAGGGCCGAATCGGACCCGGGAAGCGCGGCAAGGACATTGCGCGACGCGGTTTCGCGAACCTTGTTGCGGACGCTCATCGTTGCCGTGGCTGGCAGCGCGACAGGTTGAAAGTCCCTGCGCAATGCCTGCTGCTTCAGCGCCTCGAAGTCCTGGCCGGCGGCCTTGAACAACGCCACCGCCTTGTCGCGCGTAATCCAGCTCTGCACCGGCACGCGGCCCATGTTCTTGTCGGCTGCCGCCAGCTCGAACTGCTCGCCGGTCCAGCTATTTTCGACCACCGCCCAGGGGTAGGACGCAGGCTCGGTCTCGTGCACGATGATGGCGCCCGCGGCGCCAAGTTTGCTGGCAATCTCGTACTTGTAGGTCCAGCGGCCATAGTAAGTCATGGCCTTGCCGCGAAACATCTGCGGATCAAGTTGATCCGGATGTTTGGGGTCTGGAATCGCGGGATCGTTGATCAGCATGACCAGCGTCTTGCCTTTGACGTCCAGGCCCTTGTAGTCGTCCCAGCCGTACTCGGGCGCCTGCACGCCGTAGCCGACGAATACCAGATCCGATTTCTTGACGTCCACCCTTGGCACAAAGCGCGCGGTTGTTGCGACGAAGTCCTTGCGATACTTGAGCTTCATCGCCTTGCCGCCCACCGTCAGGCTCATCGTCGGGGCACCGTCTATGCCAACGAGCGGCACATCCTGGACGTAGCTGCCGTTCGGGTTGCCGGGCTTGAGTCCCATGCTCTTGAACTGCTCCGTCAGATAGGTGACGGTGAGTTCCTCGCCATGGGTGCCCGGCGCGCGTCCCTCAAACTTGTCGGACGCCAGCACCTCGATATGCCTTAGCAGGTCGGCCGCGGTAATGCTGTCCAGCGCCGCCTGCGGTGGGCTGACGGCGCTGGCGCTTGCAAAGGTGGTCAGCGGGCCGGTCGGTGGCGGTACCGCGGCGCAGGCGCCCGCGGCAACTGTAGCGGCCAGCAGCGTGATATGTAGTCTGCTCATCGGATAGCGCTCCGGTTATCAGTTCCCGATCCAGCGTTTGAGCCATGCCTGTACCGTCTCATGCCATTGCACGCTGTTGCGGGGCTTCAGCACCCAGTGATTCTCGTCAGGAAATACCAGCAGCTGGCTGGGCACTCCGCGGCGCTGCAGCGCGGTGAAGGCGGCGAGACCCTGTTCGGCCGGGATGCGATAGTCCTTCTCTCCATGTATCACCAGCATCGGCGTCTTCCAGTTCTTCACGTGGTTGGCCGGATTGTGCTTCTCGTAGTTTTCCGGAACATCGAAATAGGTGCCGCGATGCTCCCACTCGTCGAACCATAGCTCCTCGGTGCTGTAGTACATGCTGCGGTTGTCGAACACGCCGTCGTGATTGACCAGAGCCTTGAAGGCGTCGGGCCACTGGCCCGCTATCCAGTTGATCATGTAGCCGCCATACGAAGCGCCGAGCGCCGCGGCCTTGTCGCCGTCGAGAAAGCGGTAGGTCTTCAGCGCATGCGCCCACCCTTTCTGCAGGTCGACCAGCGGCTTGCCGCCCCAGTCCCCGGAGATCGAGTCGGTGAAGGCCTGACCGTAGCCGGTCGAGCCGTGGAAATCGATGAAGACCACGGCGTAGCCCTGGCCGGCATAGGTCTGGGGGTTCCAGCGGTAGTGCCAGTCGTTACCCATGCTGCCCTGCGGGCCGCCGTGGATGATGAAGGCGACCGGATATTTCCTGCCCTTCTGGTAATTCCAGGGCTTGACCACGTAGCCATACACCGTTTCGTCATTCCAGCCCTTGAACGTGAACTGTTCGCTGGCGCCGAAGCGGACGCCGGCCAATCTGTCCGTGTTGTGGTGGGTGAGGCGGCTAACGCCGCCATCGGCGAGGTCCAGTTGGTAGAGATCGTCCGGCGAAGACAGGTCGTTGCGTGCGTACACGATGCGACCGGCGCCCACCGTGAAGCCGGCAATGTTGCCGTCACCCACCAGCGGGCTGACGGCACCGGAGGCAATGTCAACCGCAAACAGCCGATGCTGGCCGAGGTCATCCGCCTGGGTGTATAGCGTCTTGCCGTCAGCAGAAAATGCCAGGCCGCCGGCGGAGCGATCCCAGTTCGGCGCGACTTCGCGGGTTGTGCCGGTCTTGAGGTCACGCAGCATCAGCGCATAGCGGTCGGCCTCGAAGCCGGGCCGCTTCATGGCGCGCCAAGCCAGCTTCGAGCCATCCGGCGAGTACACCGGCTGCGTGTCGGTGGCGTCGTTGGCGTCGGTGAGATTCATCGGCTTCGCCGAGCCATCGGCGGGCACGCGCCACAGATCCAGGTTGGTGCTCCACGGCTCCGTGCGGCCAGCGATGCGCGCCACAAAGGTCAGCTCCTTGCCATCCGGGGAGAAGCTGAAGTCGGCGTCGTCGCCGAAGGGTTTGGTCGGCACGTCGCCATCGATTTCGCGGCTGACCAGTACGGGATGACCCGCTGTGCCATCGGCGCTCAGGGTCAATGTGAACAGCTGCGCGCGTGTGCCGTTCTTCCAGGTATCCCAGTGGCGGACAAACAGCTGGTCAAACAGCATGCCGCTGGTCTTGCTGTCGGCCACCTGCTTGAGCCTGGCGGTCGTGCACTCCAGCTTGCCGCCGCATTCCGGGAACACCTCCATGGATACCGCGATGCGATCGCCGGTCGGCGACAGACCATAGGCGCCGACGTCCAGTGGCAGGTCGGTGACCTGCTGAGGTTCGCCACCGGCGAGATTCAGGCGCCACACCTGCGAAGTACCGGAGCGGGCCGACAGGAAGTACAGATGGCTGCCGTCCGCAGACCAGCGGCCGCTGTGATTGGAGCCGCTGGAGGTGACTGCGCGGTTGCCGCCGGTGGACAGGTCCAGCAGCCACAGGTGCTGGACGCCCTTGTTGGCTTCGTAGTCGGTGCTGCGCAGCGTATAGGCCACGGAGCGACCATCGGGCGACAGACGCGGATCGGACACGCGATCCAATCGAACCAGGTCCTGGACGGAGAAGGCACGCGGGGCTTCCGGGGTTTGGGCTGACATGGCGATAAGGGGTCCCAGTGCGAGGCACAGGCTCGCGAGCAGTCGGTAGGTCATTCACGCGTTTCCTTGAGGAAAGGACGGCCATGGTAGCCGCAAGCTGTGCGGCGGGGTTGAGGGGAAAGCCTCAGGCATCGCCATTTGCCTGCGGGTCACGGCTCGCCGCCATGTCGGCGGCTCGCGACGGCTCGAAACCAGGGCCGAGATCGCCACGAATGTGCTGTAATGATCCTAAATGCTGAATCTATACGAACTTCGTGCCGGCCTGCGGTATACGCGCGCCAAGCGTCGCAACCACTTCATATCGTTCATCTCGCTGGCGTCGATGCTTGGCATCGCCATTGGCGTGACTGCGCTGATCACGGTGCTGTCGGTCATGAACGGTTTCGAGCGCGAACTGCGCACGCGCATCCTTGGCATGGCTTCGCATGCGACGATCTCTGCGGTGCGCGGCGGTGTTGCGGATTGGCAGGCGGTAGCCGCCAAGGCGGCGGACAATCCGGAGGTGCAAGGCGTCGCGCCTTACATCGACGGTGAGGGCATGCTCAAGGTAGGGTCCGAGCTGTCCGGCACCTTGCTGCGCGGCGTGATACCGCAGGAGGAGAACAAGGTCTCGGACATCGGCGCTCACACCACCGCCGGGAGCATGGAGTCGCTGAGCGCCGGCGGCTACAACGTTGTCATCGGCTACGAACTGGCACAGGTGCTGGGGGTCACGGTCGGCGACAAGGTCGACCTGATGATTCCGCAGGCCAGCGTCACACCCGCAGGCTTGTTGCCGCGATTTCGTCGATTTACCGTCAGCGGCATCTTCAAGGTTGGCATGTACGAGTTCGATCGCGGCCTGGTCGTGATCCACCTGGCGGATGCGCAGGCGCTGCTGCGCATGGGGGATACGGTCACGGGTGTGCGCCTGAAGCTGCACGACCTGTTCGACGCGCCGCGGGTGTCGCGCGAGGTCGCGGAGACGCTGCCGGGTCTGTACTACGTCACCGACTGGACGCGCAGCCACGCCAATTTTTTCCGTGCCGTGCGTACCGAGAAGATGGTGATGTTCATCATCCTGTCGCTGATCGTCGGCGTGGCCGCGTTCAATATTGTGTCAACGTTGGTGATGGTGGTGCAGGACAAGCAGGCGGACATCGCCATCCTGCGCACCCTCGGGGCAACACCGCGCTCCCGCATGGCGCTCTTCATGGTGCAGGGCTCCATCATCGGTATTGTCGGGACGCTGCTCGGTGTTGCCGGGGGCGTGGCATTGGCGCTGAACGTGGAAACCCTGGTGCCGTTGCTGGAGCGCCTGATGGGCCAGCAGTTCCTGGCGCCGGACGTGTACTACATCAGCGATCTTCCCTCGCAGTTGAACACTTCGGACGTGGTGCGCATCAGCCTGTTGTCGCTCTCGCTGGGGCTGCTGTCGACGATCTACCCGGCCTACCGTGCGTCGCGGGTACAGCCGGCCGAGGCATTGCGCTATGAATAGCGCAGACGGCGTGACCGAAACCATACTCAGGGCCCGCGACCTGTCCAAGACCTTCGACGACGGGCGCCTCAATCTGCAGGTGCTGCAGCAGATCAACCTGGATGTGCGGCGCGGCGAACGCATTGCGATTGTCGGTGCTTCGGGGTCGGGCAAATCCACCTTGCTGCATCTGCTGGGTGGATTGGATGCGCCGTCTGCCGGCGAAGTCTGGGTCCAGGGCGAGAACATGGCCCAGCTCTCGGATGCGGAGCGCAGTCATCTGCGTAATCGCGCATTGGGCTTCGTCTATCAGTTTCATCATCTGCTGCCGGAATTCAGTGCTCTGGAGAATGTGGCGTTTCCGCTGCTGATCCGGCGCTTGCCGCGTGTGGAAGCCTTTGCCGTCGCGAGCAAGCTGCTGGAACGCGTGGGTCTGGGCCGACGCCTGGAGCACAAGCCCGGGGAGCTGTCCGGTGGTGAGCGGCAGCGTGCTGCGGTGGCAAGGGCGCTGGTGACGCGGCCGGCCTGTGTCCTCGCGGATGAGCCAACCGGCAACCTCGACGCGCGGACCGCGGCGCAGGTCTTCGAGCTGATGCTGGAACTCAACCGGGAACTGGGGACCAGCCTGGTCGTGGTGACGCACGACATGGGCTTGGCTCGGCGCATGGAACGCATATGGACCCTGGACAGCGGCTGCCTGCGCGAGGCCGAGATCCCCGCCTCCTGATCCTGTGCTTCACTGCGGGCGTGCTGCTGGTGCACGCTCTGTCCGAACTGCCGGCCTGGCTTTACCTGACGCCCTTGGCCGCGCCTGCACTGTGGCCGTGGCGTGGTCGTGCGGCGACGGCTGCCTTCACCCTCGGGGTGGCCTTCATGACCTGGCACGCGCAGCTGGCGCTGGCCCAGCGCTGGCCGGCCGATCGACATGGGGAGGAACTGTGGGTGCAGGGAGCAGTTGCCTCGTTGCCGGAGGCCGTGCCGGCGTACGCCGCTGGCCGCGGCGACGCCGAGGCCGCGCAGTTCACCTGGCGGTTCCTGTTTGCGCCCGAGACGCCGGAATTGCCGCGGCGACTGCGGGTCTCCTGGTATCGCAGCGATGCTGTAGTCCGCGCAGGTGACTGCTGGCGCCTGCGGCTGCGCATGAAGACACCGCACGGCTCCCTGAATCCCGGGGGCTTCGACTACGAAGCCTGGTTGTTGCGCCAGGGCGTTGGCGCCACAGCCAGCGTACGCGAGGCCGAACCCTGCGGCCAGGCTCCGGGGTATGCGGTCCTGAAGTGGCGGCAGGCGCTGGTCAGTCATCTCCAGGTGCGTCTCGCGGGCGCGCCAGGACAGGCGCTGCTGATCGCGCTGGCGCTCGGCGACACCAGTGGCCTGCGCGACGCAGACTGGGATGTGTTCCGGCTTACCGGAACCACCCATCTGATTGCGATCTCCGGGTTCAACCTGGCGATCGTTGCCGGCTTTGCCTTCTTCGTGCTGCGATGGTTATGGTCGCTGGCGCCCGGTTTGTGCCTGCGGGTTCCGGCCCAGAGGATGGCGCTGTTTGCTGCGGCCGGCGTCGCAGTGCTTTACGCGTTGCTCGCCGGATTCGAACCGCCGATCGCCCGCGCGCTGTTCATGTTGCTGGTGCTGACACTGGTGGCTGCCGTGCATCGCCTTGATCAGGCCAGTCGCGCACTGGCCGTGGCCTGGTTGCTGATCCTTGTGCTGGATCCCTTCGCGATACTGAGTCCCGGGCTGTGGTTGTCGTTTGGTGCCGTTGCCGCGATCTTCTACCTCAGCCGTGGACGTTGGCGCGTTCCGGTGGGGTGGCGCCTGGCAGTCCGTTTGCAGCTGTTTCTGAGTCTGGTGCTCGCGCCGCTGACGCTGTACTACTTCCATGGTTTTGCCTGGGCTTCGCCTTGGGTGAACCTGCTGGCGGTGCCGGTGTTCGCGGTCTTGACGCCGCTGCTGTTGCTGGCCGTGCTGTGGTCACTCGTGCTGCCGACGTCCGGTGGCTGGCTGCTGATTCAGGTGGCGCACGGGCTTGCGCTCGCCGAGCGCGGCTTGGCCTGGCTGGCGAGCGAACTGCCCTATGCCTGGTGGCCCGGCAGTCCGCCGTCGGCGGCGTTGGCGCTGGCCGTCATCGGAAGCCTGTTGCTGTTCGCGCCGCGCGGTCTGCCGCTGCGCTGGGCTGGTGTCCTGTGCTGGCTGCCGCTGTGCATGCCGCCGCAGTCACAGCCGGCGGGCGGCTTCGAACTCACTGCACTGGATGTGGGGCAGGGACTGGCGGTGGTGGTGCGCACGGCCAACCACACCTTGCTGTTTGATGGCGGGCCCGCGTTCGCGGAAGGTTTCGACGCCGGAGAATCGGTGGTCGCACCGTACCTGCTTCGTCAGGGCTTGCGCGATATTGATCTGCTGCTGCTGTCGCACGGCGACAATGATCACGCCGGGGGTATTCCTTCGCTGCGGCGGCTGGTACGGATACATCGCGAACTGGGCACCTCCGAGGCGTCCGCCTGCCGGGACGGCCAGACCTGGCAATGGGACGGCGTACGGTTTCAAGTGCTGCATCCGGACGGCGCGCACTGGTCGAACAACAACGGCTCTTGCGTGCTGCGAATCGACGGTACGTTCAGCGTGCTGTTGCCCGGCGATATCGAGCGTGTCGCCGAGCGTCGGCTGCTGCGCGAACACCCGCAGCGGCTGCCGGTCGATGTGCTGCTCAGCCCGCACCATGGCAGCAAAAGCTCGTCTACACCGGCATTCGTTGCGCAGGTCCAGCCGCAGGTCGTGATTCACGGAGCGGGGTGGCGCAGCCACTATGGCCACCCGCGAAAAGAGGTCATGGCGCGCTACGCCGAGGCCGGCGCGCGCCAACTCACGACCGGGGTCAGTGGCGCGGTGCGGGTGTGGCGGGATCCGGATGATGGGCGCCTGCAAGTCGAGACCTGGCGTGAGGGAGCCGCGCGCTGGTGGAATGCCGCGGCCGAGCCCTGAAACGAATCAGCCCCGCAGGGCGGGGCTGATTCAGGTCATCAGGCATCAGAGCTTGGTGGGGTTGGGCGCGTCCCCGTAAACCACCTTGGGATCGAAACTCTTCTCGGACTCCTCGAACCGCAGTTCCCGGATCTCACCGCCAGCCCCGGTCGGTACCGAGCGGTAGAAGCACGAGCGGAAGCCGACGTGGCAGCTCGCTTCACCGACTACATCAACGCGCAGCCAGATCGCATCCTGGTCGTCGTCTACGCGCAGTTCCACAACCTTCTGCACCAGACCGGATGTTGCGCCCTTGTGCCACAGGACCTGACGCGAGCGAGACCAGTAGTGGGCCTCACCGGTCGTGATCGTGCGCTTCAGCGCCTCCGCATTCATGTAGCCGAGCATCAGCACCTCGCCGGTCTTGGCGGCGGTGGTGATGCAGGAAATCAGGCCGTGCTCATCAAACTTCGGTGCGAGTTCCTTGCCTTCTTCGACCTGCTCGATGGTGACGCGCGGAAAGAAATGGACGTCGGCGGACATTTGTGACGTATCAGGGCTGCAAAATGGCGCGGCTTTATACCACAAAGGGCCGGCTCAGATCAGATCGGCTGGCAGCGTCAGGGCGTTCGGGCGCGGGGCAGGAATCCGGTTGTCGCTAGCGTCGACGACTGTCGATCAGTGTGCGGACATCCGGTTTCGGGCGGGCATCGGCGCGCGCGTCCTGATCAGCAGCCTGTGCCTGCTGCCGGGCGCGGTCCCGCTGCTGTTGCAGGAGGCGCGCGGGCAGCGAGTCGCGGTCACCCTGAGGTGCCGGACGATGGTCGCGAGTGGGCGAGGCCCCGGATACCGGCCCGGGATCGCGGGGGTGGCGCTGCGGTGGCGGTTTGGCCGGGTAGTTGGGTGGGGGGTCAAACACCGTCAGCGGTGGTTTGCTGTGTGAATCGGGCCTGGGTGTGGCGACATGACCCCGATCCGGACCGCGCCCCGGGTGTTGTCCGGTGTGACCGCGATGGTCGCGGTTACCGCGGCTTCGATCATGTTCGTGGCGATGCGCGTCCTGATAGCCGCCATAGGGTGGGTAATACGTCTGGCGGTAGGGGCCGTAATACGAGCCGGTATAGGCGTCGTAGTAGCGTCCCTGTCCATACGTGTCGTAGTACACCGTCGTGCCGCCGCAGCAGTAGGGATCCAGCGAGGAACCATAGTAGTTGCCGGGAACGGACACGCAGCCCGCGAGCAGGACAGAGCTGCCGAACAGACACAGAACCCGCCAAGTGTGCATGCGCATGAGGCCAAGCCTGCGCCGGCCGGCCTGAACCGGCTCTGAATTGCCTACGGGGGGGTACGTGCGATCGCGCCTTTCATGACGCCTTCATAGGCGCGCACCTCAAGTCGCCGTTGAGGCAGTTCGCCAGACAGGCGCTCCAGCAGCTGAGCCGCTATGCATTCGACCGTCGTGTCGCTATCCAGCAGGTCGCAGCGATTCTCCGGCAGCGCCAGCTCATAGCGGCCCTCCTGTGCGGTGTAGCGGAATCGCAGGTAGCCGTTGCTCCACTCGACGATATCGGCTTGGGTACCCAGATAGATGTCCTGCCAGGCGCGAGCGAACACCTCTTCCAGCGCCCGGTTGCGGATGCCATCAACGCGCAGCTCCAGGCGTGACCGGTGCCCATGCGCGATGCGCTGACAGGCGCCCTGGTGCTTCTTGAGGCCGTGGACATACCGGTAGCTGGCGCCGTCGATGCGCTCTTCGCGCAAATGCAGGCGCAGCGCGCTGACGTTGGCCGGAAGCAGGGGCTGCAGTCGCGGCACCAGGTACGCAGTGACCGATGCTGCGTCGATGCCGGGGGCGTCGACCAGGCTGACCGCCGTGGCCGGTGAACGGTGCTCATAGCGGCCAAGTGGCGTCTCGAAGGTCAGCGCCAGCTCCTCGCCGGTACGTGCGACGCTGAGCCCGGCTGCCTGCTGCGGCACCAGCAGGCTGTGGTCCACGCTGCGGTCGATGCCGCGCTTCAGGCGCTTCTTGACTTCGCCAAAATCCAGCACCATCGATTGCTGGTCCAGCGCGCCTTCCAGCTCAAGGTCGACGATCCACGACTGCCCGACCAGGCCGCGTTGCGAGTCCAGGTAGGCGCAATCGATTACGGTCAGCTGTTCGACGAAGAGGCAGGACATGCGGGGGAAGTTCGGGAGCGTAAGCCCGCGATTTTAAGGCCTGGCGGGTGCTTACTGTTAAAATCAGCGGCTGAAAACCAGGCCCGAACTCCCATGTCTGCTGTCGTTACCCGTTTTGCCCCGTCACCGACCGGCTTTCTGCACATCGGCGGTGCCCGCACTGCGTTGTTCTCGTATCTCTACTCCAAGGGGCGCGGCGGCAAGTTCCTGCTGCGTATCGAGGACACAGACCGAGAGCGATCCACGCAGGAAGCGGTGGACGCGATCTTCGAAGGGATGGCCTGGCTGGGTTTGAAGTCGGATTTTGAGTCGATCTACCAGACCCAGCGCTTCGCCCGCTACGCCGAGGTCGTCGAGCAGCTGCTGCAAAGTGGCGACGCCTACTACTGCTACTGTTCCAAGGAGGAGCTGGACCAGATGCGCGCTGAGCAACAGGCGCGCAAGGAGCGCCCTCGCTACGACGGCCGCTGGCGCCCAGAGGCCGGCAAGCCGTTGCCGCCGGTTCCCGCGGATATCAAACCCGTGGTGCGCTTCCGCAACCCTGCCGAAGGCCAGGTCGTGCTCAAGGATCTGATCAAGGGAGACATCGTGTTCGAGAACAGGGAACTCGATGACCTCATCATTGCCCGTGGTGATGGCGTACCCACCTACAACTTCTGTGTCGTGGTGGATGACATGGACATGGGGATTTCCCACGTTATCCGCGGTGATGACCACGTCAACAATACGCCGCGACAGATCAATATCTTCAAGGCGCTGGGCAAGACGCCACCCGCGTATGCGCATGTATCGATGATCCTTGGCGCTGATGGCGCCAAGTTGTCCAAGCGTCACGGCGCACTGGGGGTCATGGAGTACCGCGCAATGGGCTTCATGCCCGAGGCGCTGCTGAACTATCTGGTGCGCCTGGGCTGGTCGCACGGAGACCAGGAGCTGTTCACCCGCGAAGAGATGCTGGCCAAGTTTGATTTTGACCATGTCTCGGCGGCGCCGGCGCGCTTCGACATGGAAAAAGCCTACTGGGTCAACCACCAGTACTTGAAGGTCACGGATCCGGCGATCGTTGCGCCGGAGTTTGAATGGCATCTGCGCCGGGTTGGCGCCGATCCGAGTGCCGGGCCGAGCCTGGTTGCGGTGATCGAGCAGCAACGCGAACGCTGCCGCACGCTGGTGGAGATGGCGGAGAAATCCAGGTTCTTCTATGCCGAGCCCGACGGCTACAACGAGAAGGACGCCGCCAAGCACCTGACCGCGGAGGCAGCTACCGTGCTGGAGGGACTGGTGGTGGCGTTGACCGCGCTGCCGGACTGGAATGCCCCGGCTTTGCATGTCGCCATCAATACCTTGGCCGAGGCCAAGGGTCTGGGCCTGGGCAAGGTGGCGCAGCCGATCCGCGTGGCTGTTGTCGGCATGGCGATCTCGCCGCCAATCGACCAGACCCTGTACCTGCTGGGGCGTGAGCGGACCTTGGCGAGGCTCAACGCTGCTGTTGCATACGTACGTAACAAATCCTGAATCTGATTGCAGTCTGATCGCCCGCAGCGCAGACCCCGAGACTACCCATGGCTATAGAAATCACCTTTCCCGACGGCAACAAGAAGTCCTTCGATGCACCCATCAGCGGCCTGGCGATCGCACAGGGGATTTCTCCCGGGCTGGCCAAGAAGGCTGCGGTGATGCGAGTCAACGGCGAACTGTGGGATCTGACGCGACCGATCGATCGTGACGCGTCCATCAGCATCATTACCCGCGACAAGCCGGAAGCCTTGGAGGTCATTCGCCACGACGCCGCGCATGTCCTCGCGCAGGCGGTCCAGGAGCTGTTTCCCGGCACGCAGATCACCTTCGGTCCGGCGACTGAAGTGGGCTTCTACTACGACTTCGCCCGCGAGACTCCGTTTACCGAGGCTGATCTGGAGCAGATCGAGCAGAAGATGCGCGAGATCGTGAAGCGCGATCTGCCGATCACCCGCGAAGTCTGGGCCCACGCGGCCGCCGTCGAGCACTTTGAGAAAGCTGGCGAGACGTTCAAGGCTGAATGGATCCGCGAGGGCATTCAGGCGGATGAAGAGCTGACCATCTACCGACAGGGTGACCAGTGGTTGGACATGTGCCTGGGCCCGCATCTGCCCTCCACCGGCAAGCTCGGCACGGCCTTCAAGCTGATCCGTGTCGGTGGCGTGTACTGGCGCGGTGATGCCAACAACGCGCAGTTGCAGCGCATCTACGGCGTGTGCTTTGCCAACGAAGATGACCTCAAGGCGCATCTGAAGATGGTGGAGGAGGCCGAGAAGCGAGATCACCGCAAGCTGGCCAAGCAGCTGGATCTGTTTCACCAGCAGGAAGAAGCGCCGGGCATGGTGTTCTGGCACCCCAAGGGCTGGGCCATCTGGCAGGCGGTCGAGCAATACGTACGCTCGGCGTTCCGCAAGAGTGGCTATCAGGAAGTCCGTGGGCCGCAGATCATGGACGTGAGTCTGTGGAAGCAGTCGGGGCATTGGGACAACTATGCCGAGAACATGTTCTTTACCGAATCGGAGAAGCGCACCTATGCGCTGAAACCGATGAACTGCCCTGGTCACGTTCAGATCTTCAATTCCACGCTGCACAGCTACCGCGACTTGCCGGTGCGCTACGCCGAGTTTGGCGGTTGTCATCGCAACGAGCCATCGGGTGCGCTGCACGGCATCATGCGCGTGCGTGCCTTTACTCAGGACGATGGTCACGTATTCTGCACCCCCGAGCAGGTGGAGGCCGAGGTCACCGCGTTTCACCAGCAGGCGATGAAGGTCTACGCCGACTTCGGCTTTACCGATCTGGCGATCAAGATCGCTTTGCGCCCCGACAAGCGAATTGGTGGTGACGAGGTCTGGGATCGCGCCGAAGACGCCTTGCGCAGCGCCTTGCGCGCCGCGAACGTGGCCTGGGAGGAGCTGCCCGGTGAGGGTGCGTTCTACGGTCCCAAGATCGAATACCACCTCAAGGACTCGATCGGTCGCGCCTGGCAGGTCGGCACCATGCAGGTGGACTTCATGATGCCTGAGCGCCTCGGGGCCGAGTATGTCGACGAGCATTCACAGCGTAAGCACCCAGTCATGCTGCACCGGGCAATCGTGGGTTCCATGGAACGCTTCATTGGCATTCTGATCGAGCATCACGCCGGCGCGTTGCCGCTGTGGCTTTCGCCGGTGCAAGTGGTGGTGGCGCCGATCGTGTCGGATGCCGATGGTTACGCCAGCTGCGTTTGTGAGCAGTTGAAGGACGCAGGCCTGCGCGCAACCACCGATCTGCGCAACGAGAAGATCAACTACAAGATTCGCGAGCACGCCAGCCACAAGATCCCGGTGATCGCCGTCGTCGGCCGCAAGGAGGCCGAGGAGCAGACCGTGACTCTGCGGTTCCGCGGTGAAGAGCGTCAGGAGACGCTCTCGCTCGCCGATGCGGTGGCCCGACTGGCGGCGTTGGCCCAGCAGCGATGACGGCAATGACGCTCAAGCTCGGTGTGTATGTGCTGTTCGCGCTGCTGCTTGGCGCAGGTGTGGGTCATGCGTCAGAGCCGCTGCTGAACCTCAAGGGCGAATGGCGGCAGGGCAGCATTCTGCGCGGTAGCGTGCCGGCCGGGACGCGGATCTGGTTCAACGATCGTGCCTTGCAGCTGACGTCCGGCGGCGCATTTGTGTTCGGACTGGATCGGGATGAGCCGGCCGAGGCCGAGCTGCGCATCCAATGGCCAGGTGAGGCCGTTGCGCAAACCCATCGCTATGCCGTTGCCAAGCGTGAATATCAGATCCAGCGACTCGAAGGTCTGCCACCGAAGATGGTGAATCCGCCTGCGGCGGTGACGGCGCGGATCAAGGCCGACCAGCGGCAAGTGGCCGCAGCGCGCGCGAGAGAGACCGCCATTGCCGACTTTGCCGAGGACTTCATCTGGCCCTGTCTGGGCCGGATCTCGGGCGTGTTCGGGTCGCAGCGCATCCTCAACGGCCAGCCCAAGCAGCCACACTACGGCGTTGATGTCGCAGTGCCGACCGGCACCCCCGTGCGTGCCCCCGCAGGCGGCGTCGTCAGCCTCGCGCACCCGGACATGTACTACACCGGCGGCACCCTGATGATTGATCATGGCTATGGTCTGTCGTCGGCATTTCTGCATCTGTCCAAGCTCACGGTCGAGGAGGGACAGGTGGTCCGGCAGGGCGACATCGTGGCCCTGAGCGGCGCGACAGGTCGGGTGACCGGCCCCCACCTGGACTGGCGCATGAACTGGTTCGACGCGCGCGTCGATGCGGAACTGCTGGTGCCGCCGATGGCCGATGCGCAAGCTCAACAGCGAGCGCAGCCCCGACCCTGAGGCCACATCGCTGCTGCGACTTCGGTTCGACCGGCCCGGTGTCAGCGGGGGCAGGTGTGGCTAGGCGGCACGGCACCCCTTGCATGCCCCTTTTATTGCAAATGATTCTCATGTAGAGTTGCGCTCGGTCTCCAGGCAAGCGCCGAGGTAACGGGCGAGATACCCAGAGTACGGAACAAGGACCACGCCAGATCGCGGTCCGCGAAGCCTCGTGCTTCGACAAAGATCCAACACTTTGGGAGTGCTCGTCGATGAACCTGCGTCTGACGCCGATGGCGGTTGCCATCTTTTCGCTGTACACGCTACCGGCCATGGCGCAGTCAGCCGCCGATACGCCGCAACAATCCTCAAGTACCGAAATCGCCCATAGCCAGCCACAGGCGCTGCCTGAAGTCCTGGTTGAGGGCAGTTCGGCGGATGTCTACAAGGTCGAGCGGGCGTCGTCGGCAAAGTTCACCGCGCCGCTGCGTGACACGCCCAGGTCGATGACGGTGATCTCGGCGCAGCTGCTGCAGGACACCGCATCGACCACGCTGCAGGACGCGCTGCGTACCGTGCCTGGCATCAGCTTCATGGCGGGCGAGGGCGGCACGGCCATTGCGGATCGACCGACCTTGCGGGGGCTGAATTCCAGTTCCAGCGTGTTCGTCGACGGCATACGCGATATCGGCACCCAGACCCGCGATGTATTCGCGCTCGACGCCGTCGAGGTGCTGAAGGGGGCGGACTCCGTGTATGCCGGGCGTGGCTCTGGCGGTGGCAGCGTCAACCTCGTCAGCAAGCGGGCCAAGGCCGAAGACGCCACCCGGGCAACGCTGACGCTGGGATCATCCAGTACGCTCCGCGGCAGCATTGACCAGAACTGGTCGGTGACCGACAGCACGGCACTGCGCCTCAACGTGATGGGCAACATCGGCGGCATGCCCGGTCGTGACGATGCCGTGGACTATGAGAAGTGGGGTGTGGCCGGCAACCTGGCCTTCGGCCTGGGTTCGCCCACGCGCGTGCATCTTGACTACTACCACCTCAGCGACAGCGGCATGCCGGACTACAGCATTCCCTATGACCTGGCGACGGGGTTGCCGGTTACCGAGACGCTGGGCGTCGATCGCGAGAACTTCTACGGTCTCCTGAACCGTGACTTTCGCGATGCCGAGACCGATATCGGCACGCTGTCGCTGGCCCGGGATCTGGATGGCGGCATGACGCTCAGCAATGTCACCCGCCTGGGGCGTTCGACCAATGCCTACGTCGTCACCAACCCAGACGACAGTAAGGGCAACGTGGCCCACGGGTACGTCAATCGAATCTCCAAGAATCGCTGGTCGCAAACCGATACCTTTGCCAACGTCACCGATCTCAGCGCAAATGTCGCCACGGCTGGTTTGCAGCACGCGCTGCACTTCGGCCTCGAGTACAGCCGCGAGAAGAAGCAGCAGGATGGCTACACCGTAACCAGTGCGAATCCGCCCGCCAGCGCAGGCGACTGCGCCAATGCCGCCGCTGACGTCTACGACTGCACCAGTCTGTATGCGCCGAACCCATCGGATCCCTGGCTCGGTAGCGTTACCCGCAATCGCACGCCGACCTTCTATACCACCGAGGTCACCGGGATCTACGCGTTCGACACGGTCACGCTGCATCCGCAATGGCAGGCCAGTATCGGCTTGCGTTGGGATCACTATCAGACCTCTACCGAGAAGCCGTCGGCACCCATTGCCAACGGTGCCAGTGCAGACTATTTCGTCAACTATCAGGCGGGGGTGGTCTACAAGCCCGTCGAGCAGGCAAGCCTCTACCTCTCCTACAGCACCGAGACGACGCCCGCGCAGCTGGGCAGCGGCGACGAAGACGCCGCCAATCCCGGCAGCCCGTCGGGCTGCACCAGTCGCTGCTCGGTGTCTAATCTCAACCTGGATCCAGAGGAAACACGCAGTGTTGAGCTGGGTGCCAAATGGGAAGTGCTGGAGCAGCGTCTACTGCTAACGGCCGCGCTGTTCGATAGCGTGCGTAAGAACGCCAATATCCTGATCTCGGCTGATACCTACGCACAGGCGGGCAAGACACGTGTGCGCGGTGCCGAGCTGAGCTTCACCGGGCAGTTGTTGCCGGCTTGGCAGGTGTTTGGCGGCTACTCGTACCTGGACAGCGAACTCGTGCGCGGCACCTTCGGAAGCGCAGCAGTAGGCAAGGAGTTGCCGAACACGCCGAAGAACAGCTTCAGCCTGTCGACGCGGTATCAGCTGCTGGAGAGGCTCAGCGTAGGCGGTGGCGGTTACTACGTCAGTCAGGTCTACGGCAACACCGCAGGCACCGCGGCGGCTCCGGCCAAGCGGGTGCCGAGCTACTGGCGCTTCGATGCTTCCGCCGGCTACGAGCTGAGTCACAACTTCAGTCTCAGACTCAACGTCCAGAACCTGACCGACGAGCTCTACTACACCAAGGCCTAC
Organism: Solimonas sp.; assembly: GCA_041612095.1. GTDB lineage: Bacteria > Pseudomonadota > Gammaproteobacteria > Nevskiales > Nevskiaceae > Solimonas. Next base: position 34,367 of record JBFJJW010000004.1, read on the forward strand.
GCATCGCACTACGCCGCGCTAGGTGCTGGGCGACAGCTGCTGGTCTCTGTGGACATGACGTTCTAGTACCCGCCGGCGTGCGCCGCGCTCCGGGGGCATTGCCCCCGGAGCCCATTTGCAGAGGACTCAACCGATGTTGTTGCAGATTGCCGATGTACTCAACGACCAGCAGGTCAATGACTGCCGCCGAGCGCTGGACAGCGCACCTTGGGTCGATGGCAACGTGACCTCCGGGCATCAGTCGGCGAAGGCCAAGATCAACGAGCAGGTGCCGGAGGACAGCGCCGTTGCACGCGAACTGGGAGGTCTTATTCTTCAGCAGCTGTCGCGGAACCCGCGCTTCATAGCGGCAGCGTTGCCGCAGCATGTGTTTCCGCCGCTGTTCAATCGCTACGGACCCGGGCAGACCTTCGGCGCCCATGTGGACAACGCGGTGCGCCAACATCGTGGCAGCGGGCTGCGTATCCGTACTGATCTGTCCGCCACCCTGTTTCTGGCGCAGCCGGACGAGTATGACGGCGGCGAATTGGTTATCCGTCACAGCTTCGGCGAGGAGGTGGCGAAGCTGCCGGCCGGACACCTGTTGCTGTATCCATCCGGCAGCCTGCACGCCGTGCGCGCGGTCACGCGGGGCCGGCGTCTGGCTTCGTTCTTCTGGATACAGAGCATGGTGCGCGACGAGGCGGCGCGTACTCAGCTGTTTGATCTGGACAACGCCATCCAGGGCCTGGCGGCCGATCATCCGCACCATGCCTCGGTGCTGGCCCTGACCGGTGTCTACCACAACCTGCTGCGGCGCTGGTCACAGGTATGAGCATGCGATACACCGTGGCGGGGCGCACGCTGATCCGGTACCGGAGGCACGCGTGGATCCGTCGCTAGCCTCGCATCGGTCGCCGCATGCGCGTACGCGCACGCGGTGGCTCAAGTTACTGCACCAGTGGCACTCGATCAGTTCGGCGCTGAGTCTCGCCGGCTTGCTGCTGTTCAGCGTAACGGGCTTCACCCTCAACCATGCGGCGGATATCGAGGCGACGCCTACGGTGACCAACCAAACC
>JBFJJW010000005.1:0-35344 GCA_041612095.1 Solimonas sp.
AGCTTGGTATCGTAGTCAAAGATAGCCCCGCAACGCGTCGAAACGCGCCTGCAGGGCTGTCACCTCATTGCGGATCTGATGGGCTTCCATGGGATGCCTGAAGGGCCCTTGGACGGGCAGTGAATATGAAGGCGGCGGATTATAGCGGCCGCCCCGGGCTGCTGCCGATGTCCGGCGATATGCAGATACACTTGAGTAGGCACTGGGTAGCACTGTTATAGTTCACGAATCTAAAGTTCCAACCTATGGAACAGACTCAAGGGGAGAGAGAAATGAGACAGCGTTTTGGACTGCTGGCGCACGCGGGACTGATCGCCATGGCCCTCGCGGCCTCGGCGCCGGTCTTCGCTCAGGACGACGACGAGGGTTTCGAGGCGCCGGATGCCAAGGCACTGCCTGGCCGCCCCTGGTACGTCTCGCCGATGTTTTCCTATACCTTCATGGACAACGACCGCGGTCTGGATGACGGCCTGGGCGGCACGCTCACGGTCGGCAAGAAGCTCACCAGTGGCCTCAATCTGGAGCTGACCGGCTTCTTCAGCGTCGCCGACGCGGAAGATGGCATCGGCGACTCCGCCGAGCTCAAGGGCTTTGGCGCAGCAGCGATGGTGTCGCTGTTCAAGAGTCAGCCCAATCTGTACGTGCTGCTGGGCCTGATGCGCAGCGGCGTCACCGATCATCCGGGCGCCATTGCCGACTACGAAGGCACCGTGTTTGATCTGGGCCTCGGCTACCTGTACTCGTTCGGTGACCGCGTCAAGCTGCGTACCGAAGCGGTCTACCGTACTGACGCGCACGATCGCAAGAACGCGGGCGTGAACCCCGGCAACAAGAATTTCCAGGACGCCGTGATCAACGTCGGCCTGCTGTTCCCGCTCGGCACCATCCCGCCGCCGGAAGAAGAGCCGGTGGAAGTGGTTGAGGCCGTGGTCGTTGATACACCGGTGGATAGCGATGGCGACGGCGTGCCGGATGCCAATGACAACTGCCCGGATACGCCCGCAGGCGTGCAGGTTGGGCCGGATGGCTGCCCGATCGACACCGACGGCGATGGCGTGCCGGATTATCTGGACGAATGCCCCAACTCGCCGGCCGGCGCGAAGGTGCTGCAGAACGGCTGCGCCCTGACCGGCGACTGCCGCCGTCCGCGTGCAGGCGAACAGGTGGACCCGAACGGCTGCGCCGTTGAGCAGCGCTTCATCCTCAAGGGCGTGAAGTTCGAGTTCGACTCCGACCGCCTGACCGAAGACGCCAAGCTGATACTCAGCGAGGTTGCGGGCACGCTGCAGGCCTACCCCGAAGTCAATGTCGAGCTGCAGGGCCACACCGACAACATCGGTACGGATGCCTACAACCAGGGACTGTCCGAGCGCCGCGCGGTGGTGGTCAAGACCTTCCTCACCGGCCACAGCATCGAGGCCTCGCGCATGACCCCCGCCGGCTACGGCGAGTCACAGCCGATTGCCTCTAACGACAGCGAGGAAGGCCGCGAGGAGAATCGCCGCGTCGAGCTGAAAGTGCTGGAATAAGCCGACAGGCTGAAACTGAAAACCCGCCGGATCGCTCCGGCGGGTTTTTTTGTGCGCCAACCGCCGGAGCAGCGCTACAAGGTGTAGAGGAAGGTCGGCCCGGGGTGCTCCCGGCCATCGTCAAACCCGATCTCGGCCTCGATCAGCGCATTGGTCTGGGCATTCAGGCGCTCGATCAGCCCGCGCTGAGCCTGCGGCTGCAACGCCAGGTTCACGCGCTCGTCCGGATCCGTTTCAGTGTCGTACAGCTCGAGTTCGTTGTACTTGAGCAGCGTCGCCCAGTCACGCGGGATGTGGTGCTGCGCCGGCCGAAAATAGCGCACGAACTTGTAGCGCCCGTCGAACACCCCGCGGAACAGGCCCGGGTTGTCCAGACTGGGGCCCAGCTGACCGCTGGCCAGACTCTGGCGCAACAGCCCCAGACGCGAACCCCCGTAAGCTGACCGGATCAGGCCGAATGCAAAGGCCGGGTCCACGTACAGGGTCGTGTTGTAGTCATACAGGTGGCCGCGGCGATCACGCTCGGTACGCGCGCCGGCGTCTGCGACCACCGGCAGCAGGTTGACGCCTTTCAGCTGCGGGTAGCGCGCCCGCCTTGCGGCATCGTCCATGCCGGCAACCGACAGCAGGGTCGGCGCCAGATCCAGCGCGCCGCCCAGCGCCGCCGTGCGCTTGCCACCGGCCACGTCAGGGTGCACCACAGCGCAGGGCACACGGATGTTCTCCTTGTAGGCATGCGGCCCCTTCTGGCGCAGGCCGTGGGCTCCGGCCATCTCGCCGTGATCGGCCGTGAACACCACCACGGTCTCGCGATCCTGGCCGCTGTCGACCAGCGCCTGCAGTACCGTCATGGCATTGCGGTCGGCGTCGCGGATGCAGTTGAAGTAGCAGCTCTGATAGCGCCGCCAGGCGGCCTCGTCGCGATGTTCAACCAGACCGTAAACCTTGTCGCAGAAATCGATGTACGACCGCTGCGCCCAAACCTTGCTGGCCGCGTCCTCATTCCAGCTGGCAGGCAGTGGAACGTCCCATTCCCGGGCATACAGACCGGCGCGGGGCGGCGGCGACAGCGGCGACAGGTAGTCCGGATCAAGACGACTGCGTGTCTGCCGGCGATCGACATCGTCGTAGTACATGACATCGTGCGGGTTCACGAAGTTGACCGCCAGAAACCAGGGCTGGTCCAGCCCGCGTCCACGCTCAAACAGCCACTGCGCAGCTTGTGCGGCGATCGGGCCGTCGAACTTGTAGCCGGTCCAGGTCACGCCATGCGGATCGCCATCATCGTTGTAATCGGAGAAGCCGAAGGGCTGCAGCACGTCACGCGTGCTTGGATAGGTGCCGTAGTCCAGATTGGCGCCGGCCGGTACGTGCGACAGGTGCCATTTGCCCTTGTACGCGGTGTAATACCCCTGCTCCCGCAACATGTGGCCTAACGTCGGCACGGGCGCCAGTTCAGGAAACGGCGGCGCACCATGATTCGCCGTCATGCCAGTGAACTGCGTGTGCTGCCCCGTATAGATCGTCGAACGCGATGGCGAGCAGGGGGTGGTGTGCACCTGATAGTTGCGGAACAGCAGGCCGCGCTGAGCCAGCCAGTCGCGTGCCGGCAGATCCAGCTGTGCCGGCAGATCCTGCCAGTCACGCTGCTGGTCGGTGACCACCAGCAGGATGTTGGGACGGCGACGCTTGATGATGGCCGGAGCGCCCAAGCCGGACAGTGGCAGCAGCGCGGCTGCCGCCGCCACCCCCTTGAGCACTTCGCGGCGGCGCTGATTCCGAACCGGTCCGCTCATATGCCCTCCAGTCTGATGTCTACGGACCGGCGCACGCGGCGAATGCAGCCGCGGCATCGTCACCCGCCGCCTCGATCCGCCCGCGATCGCAATAGGTGATCCGCGGCAGATAATCATCCATGACTTCACCCGGAGGGGTGCCATAGGGCACGTTCTGCACGGCCTGCACAAAATGGGACGAAGGCAGCATATGCCGATAGATCAGCACCGAGTCCGGATACGCCGCGCCCCACGGCAGCCAGGCCATGTCGTTCTCAGCCGCCGCGTTGGCCGGCCGCTGGTCCGGGTCCGAAACCACCACAGTAAAGAACCCCTCGTGATCCACCGGCACCTGAAAGTCGGTGAGGCAGCCGACGTAGCGCTGCGACACGAACTCATTGCTGCAGATCGACCAGTAGCGCAACTGCGCGCTGCCCATTGGCGCTTCGCCGGGCGTGCGCGCGTAGCGCGGCGCGCGACCGCGAAGGATGTAGAGCGTGCCCTTGTCGCGGCTCATCATCGATGTCAGATACGCATTGTCGACATTGCTGAGAAACCCGCCACCGGTGTCACCCGCGGTAATGGCCTCCAGCGGCAGATCGAAATCCAGCGCGTTGCTGAGCAGCACGCGCAGGGTTTCCGGCAAGCCGTAGAAGCGGATCATCTGCGGCGCCTCCGGCGAGAGCGGGAACGGCAGCCCCAGCAGGCCCGGATCGCTGGCCTCGCGTATCGCCGCGTTGAGCAGGCTCGGGACACCCTCCGGGGGCAGCGGGTTGCAGGCCTCGAACGCAATCGGCGTATCGGCGCCACCCGCCTCGAGATGCAGTGATGGCAGGGCGACACCGCCACTGCGGCTGCCCTCGGGTAGGTAGACGCGATAGATCAGCACCCAGGCCGGATTGGGCAGGGCGGCCTGCCCCACCACATTGATGCTGCCTGCGTAGAACGTGTTCGCGCTGCGCTGCTGGGGCACGGCGCCGGGCTCGACATAGGCGACGTAGCGTTCAGCCCTGCCTTCCGCCGCACGGTACGGATTGCCGCCCTCGACCTCGAGCTGATAGTCGGTCAGTGCATCCGTCGGCCGCAGCAGCGTGTCATAGGCGTTGTACGAGAAGTAGCGCGCCCGCGGAAACTCGCCTTCGATGCGCAAGCGCGTCTGCGGCAGCGCCGGCACCGCCGCCACCCAGTACACCGCCGCCTCGTCCGGGAACGCGACGTTGAGCAGATCCGGATCGCTACGCAGCAGCCAGGCGCAGTTCAGCGCCAGCGCCTGCGTCTCCGGCGACGGCTCCGGAATCGGCGCAGTTGCCGGGGTATCACCGCCGCTGCCGCAGGCCGCCAGCAGCAAGCCCAGACTTGCGACGAACGGACGCAGGGTCATGAAGCGGATGCCTCGGTTACAGCGGCCGGCTGGAACAGACGCATGAACTTGGCAAAGCCCAGTTTGCTGCCGCGCGTCACCTCGAAGTCGCGCACCAGGCTGACGGCCGGATTGCGCAGCTGTGCCAGCATCTCCTTGAACGCCTGCGCCGAGACCCGCACGACGATGTCGGCATCCTCGCGCAGCTCAGGGACCACCTCGCTGGCACCCCGGCGGATCAGGTAGGTGTAGCGCTCATCGCGATCACTGAACTCGAAGGCCACGGCGATCACCGTATCGGCAGCCGCCTCGGCATCGAGGTTGACCGCCATGCCGTCGAAGAAGCGAGCCAACGGCATCTGCGCCAGCATTTCCGGGGTTGGGGTCAGAATGCGATTGGGTAGCGTGAACTCGCCATTGAGTTCGCGGGCGCTCATCAGGTACCAATGCCGCGCATTGGGGTTGGCTTCGACTGCGCCCAATGCGCGCAGCGCCGAGATTCTGGCCGCACGCACGGCCGCATGCTCCGGCTGCAGACGCAGCACGTGGTCGGAGAGCTGTAGTGCCCATTGGTGCTGCCCGGCGGCTTCAGCATCCGTGACCTGCTGGGCCAGCGCGTCGACCCCGCCCGCCAGTCTCGCCATGGCTTCGGCTTCAAGTTGCGGCGCCAGCGGCTGCAGCGTTGAAGGATTGCCGTCATACCATCCGAGATTGCCGACAAAGATGCTGCGCGCTGACCAGGTGGGCTTGCCGTAGAACTCCTGCAGGAACGGCGAGCTGGCCAGATGCGGCGGCAGCGCGATGCGCGCTGCGATCTCGTCCGGCGTCAGCCCCTGATTGATATAGCGCAGGGTCTGGTCATAGATATAGCGAATGCCGTCGCGGTAGTCGGTTAGCGTGTTGTAGATCAGGGCCTCGCCAATCAGCGGACGGGTATGGCTCGGCACCAGTATTTCCGGCTTCAGCGCGCGCATCATGTCCAGCGAATCGGCCCACAGGCGCGGATCACGGTACGAGGTGCCGCGAATCGTGTAGAGATTGGGGAACGCCTTGTAGAGGTTGTCGCCCGGCAACAGGATGCGGCGCTCGGGCAACCAGACAAACAGCTGATCGTCGGTCTCGCCCGGCGCATGCACCAGTTCAAAGCGGATGCCAGCGACCGTATCCTCGAGGCGCTGGTCAAACTCGTGCGTCGGCCGCAGCGAGTTGATGGTGCTGTTCTCGTGAATCGCCACCTCCGGGCCGATGCCGACGTTGACATGCTCTTCCGGCGGCAGGTTCGGGCCGTACATGCGCAGCGAGCGCTTGGTGATCGCGGTCTGCAACTCGATGGAGGTCTTCTCCATATTGCGAATCACATCTCGGTGCGCGTACACCGGGACCTGATCGGAGCCGCCGGTGAACACCCGCGCACCGCCTATGTGGTCGGGATGGGAATGCGTATAGACCACCGCCTTCACCGGCTTGTCGGTGATCTTGCGGAACTCCGCGAGCACCTGCTCGGCGCTTTCCGTGGTCTCCATGGTGTCGACGATGATCACCCCGTCGTCACCTTCGAGCAGGATCGAGTTGGCGATGCCATAGCCGATGGCCACGTACACGCCATCGGTCACCTTGACCACTTCGCGCCTGAACTCCTGGCTATGCGCCTGCAGCGTGGCTGGCGTTGCTGCCACGGTGGTCGCGGCAGGCGGCGGGGTCTTGTCGCATGCGGCGAGCAGAACCAGGAACATCGCCACGCATGGCGTCGCTGCGGATCGCATCATCATCACTCGGCTCCTCATGACGGTCTGGAATGGAAATGCCGTCTGTAGGGCTACAGACTAGCGCCCGTCTGGCTTGCGCCAATGGTCCGGATGGGACAGTGTCTACCGCCATGTCCGAACCGACCACCCTGGCGACCTGGGCCGCCGCCATCGCCGATGCCCTGCGCGCCCGCGGCTGCGACGCCAGCCAGCTGCTGACCCGCGCTGGCCTCGACCCTGGCAAGCTCGCCGAGCCCGGTGCGCGCTATCCCCTGCGCGGCATGACCCAGCTCTGGAATCTGGCCATTGCCGCCAGCGGGGACCCGGCGTTTGCGCTGGAGGTGCCGCATCACGTGCGCCCCGGGACCATGCACGCGCTGGGGCATTCCCTGCGCGCAAGCAGTCATTTGCTCGACGCCCTGCTACGCATGGCCCGCTATTCGCGCCTGGTCACGGATGCCGCCGACATCGCCATCGAGCTTGATCGCGAACAGATCTGCCTGGTCTATCGGCCGCCTGCGCACGACATCCCGCTGGCCAACGCTGCTTACGAGGCGTTCATGGCCACCGCAGTGAATCTGGGGCGCGGCATGGCCGGCCCGCAGCACGGACTGCTGGGCTGCGAGTTTCGCCACGCCGCGCCAGCGGATACATCCCCGTACGCGCGATTCTTCGCCTGTCCGGTGCGGTTCGACGCGCAGCAGAACCGCCTGATCTTCGATCGCAGGCTCCTGCAGCGCCCGCTGCCCGGAGCGAATGCACGCGCCGCGCAGCGTTTCGATACGGCAGCAGCCGCCTACCTCGCTCGCTTCGACGCCCATCCGGCCTCGCAGCGCGTACGCGAACTGCTGATTCAGCGCCTGCCCTCGGGCGAACCCAGCCGCAAGGCAATAGCCGATGCCCTGCATCTGACCCCGCGCACACTGCTGCGTCGGCTGGCTGGCGAGGGCACCCACTGGAAGGCCTTGCTCAACGACACCCGTCGTGAACTGGCGCTGTCCTACCTGAGGCAGGGGCGCAGCGGCGCCGAGATCACCTACCTGCTCGGCTTTGCCGACCCCAGCAACTTCACCCGCGCGTTCAAACGCTGGCAGAAATGCTCGCCGCAGGCGTGGCTGAGAACACGGGGTTCGGGTTCGGGCTCAGGTTCTGAGCCCGCACCGCCTTAGGCTGCATGCACGTGAAGGCTGCTCCTTCACGTTCGCCATCTGAATCTGGGGCCGCCTCGCGCGGCCCCCTTTTTAGCTGCCGCTGAGCGCGGCCGGCACCCGCTCATGACTCATCGCCGCAGCTGCCAACTGCTCGCGCTGTGCCTGTTCCCGGTTGGCGGCACGGCGCTCGCTGTAACGGCTGGTCAGGTAGTCGGTCCGGTCGCGCAGCAACAGCGTGAACTTGACCAGCTCTTCCATCACGTCGACTACGCGCTCGTAGTAGGCCGACGGTTTCATGCGGCCATCAGCATCGAATTCCTGATAGGCCTTGGCGACCGAAGACTGATTGGGGATGGTCACCATGCGCATCCAGCGCCCCAGCAGCCGCAGCGTGTTGACCGCATTGAATGACTGCGAGCCGCCACTGACCTGCATCACGGCCAGCGTACGCCCCTGCGTGGGTCGCACACTGCCCATCAGCAGCGGCAGCCAGTCGATCTGGCTCTTGAACACACCGGTAATCGTGCCGTGACGCTCGGGGCTGCACCAGACCTGCCCCTCCGACCATAGCGACAGCGCACGCAACTCCTGAACCTTCGGGTGATCGCTGGCGGTGGCGTCCGGCAACGGCAGCTCATGCGGGTCGAAGATCCGGATTTCGGCTCCCATCTCGGTCAGCAGCCGCGCCGCTTCCTCGACCAGCAGGCGGCTATAGGACACCGGCCGCAGCGATCCGTACAGCAGCAGGATCCGCGGCGGATGCGACGCGGCCTCGGTCAACCCCAACTGCGCCAGCGTCGGCCGGTCAAATGCGGCTGCATCCACCTGCGGCACCGTATTCATGCCGCGGCCTCCCGCGTTGTCGCCGCAGCTGGCTCGCGGTGCAGCCAGGTCTCAAAGGCGGTGGCCAGCGCCGCACCGACCAGCTGTGCCGCCACAAACGCAGGTACATCGACTGGGCGTATGCCGGCGAAGCTGTCGCTGAAAGAACGCGCAATCGTCACTGCCGGGTTGGCAAACGAAGTGGATGCGGTAAACCAATAGCCCGCGGTAATGAAGGCCGCCACCGCGTAGGGTGTGGCCGAAGGGCGCGAACGTAATGTGGCGAAGATCACCATCATCAGCCCGAAGCTGGCAATCACCTCACTGAAGAACAAGGCCGTTCCGGTTCGGTGCGTGCTGGCCAGCTGCAGGATGGCCTGGTCAAACATCAGGTGCGCCGCCCAGACGCCGGCTACTGCGCCCGCCGTTTGCGCCGACAGATAGGCGGCAACGTCCTGACGTGGAAAGCGGCCACTGAGGGCCAGGCTCAAGGTCACGACCGGATTGAAGTGAGCGCCGGAGACAGTGCCGAACATCAGGATCAGCGCGATCAGCCCAGCGCCGGTTGCCAGTGCATTGGCCAGCAGCGTGATGGCTGCGTTTCCCTGCGCCAACTGCTCCCCCATGATGCCGGAGCCGACCACCGTCGCCAGCAACAAGCCGGTACCCACCGCTTCGGCGGCACTGCGTCGTCCCAGATTCATGGCTTCGCCAGCGCCTGCAGCTGCGCCTTCAGCGCATCTGCGTCCAATGTTTCCAGTGGCAGCGCGACAAACAGGCCAATACGGCGCTGCAAGGCCGCGTAGGTGTCGGCGAAGGCACGCAGTTGCTCCGCCTCGCTGCCGGTGGCGGCGGCCGGATCGGGCATGCCCCAGTGCACGGTCAGCGGGTGACCCGGCCAGTACGGGCACGCCTCGCCGGCCGCCTGATCGCAGACGGTGAACACGAAGTCCATCCTCGGCGCATCGCCAGCGGCGAACTCGTCCCAGCTCTTGCTGCGCAGCCCGTGCGTATCGACGCCATTGCGCTGCAAGGTCTCGAGCGCATATGGATTAACTTCCCCTCTGGGAAAGCTGCCGGCGCTGTATGCCCGGAACCGACCCAGGTTGGTGCTCAAGTTGTTGAGCGCGGCCTCGGCCAGAATCGAACGCGCCGAATTGGCGGTACACAGAAACAGTACGTTATAGGGCGGATGCATTACCTACGCTTTCCTGAGACGGGCGGTGTGGTGTGAGTCACGCCGCAGGGTGTGCCCCCGCAGCAGTTCTCGGTGAGATAGCCAATCAACGCATTCATCGCGTCAACGGCTGTGGAGTAGTAGTAATAGCGGCCTTCCTGGCGTGCGTTGACCAGGCCGGCGTGACTCAATTCCTTGAGGTGAAACGACAAGGTCGCAGGCGCCAGGCCCAGCGCCTGCCCGATGTCCCCCACGCAGAGGCCCTCAGGCCCCGCTTGCACCAGCAGACGGAAGATGGCGAGGCGCGACGACTGTGCCAATGCGGCCAGACAGCGAACGGCGGCTTCAGATTCCATATTTCTATATTTATCGAATTAAATCGCCCTGTCAAGATTCGGCCAATGAGCGGCGCGATGGCGTCTGGCAGCCGTCGCCGGCACTACGTATCGGTGCTGTCACTGCAGATCGGCATGCGCCCCCGGCACGCGCTGCCCGGCGGCGGTCAAGGCACTCGAATTGACGCCACCCGACACGCCGCCAACAATGGCCCGCATAGACCAGGGAGTTCAAACCAATGTTGATCCGCAACCGGTGGCTGCTCGCTGCCTTGTCGATGGCCCTCGTAACCGTCTCCGCCTGGGCCCAGCCCCCCGCTGCCAAGCGCACGGCCAGCCCTAGCGCCGTGGAGGAAATTCAGGCATGCATGAACGCCAATCTGGTCGGGCGCGCGGCACTGCGCGATCTCTCGATCAAGGTCACGGATCGCGAGAAGAAGGAGCATGCGCTGCGCCTGAAGCTGTACTGGAAGCCGGGCGCCAACGGCGAGGCCCGCGTCAACCTGCGCTTGCTGGAGCCCATGGCCACGCGCGGCTCCAGCTACCTGATGCTGCTGAGCCGCAACCAGGAGGAGGTTTATTTCTGGCTCCCCAACGCTGCCAATGCGTTGCGCATCACCGGACAGAACACCTCGGAGCCGCTATGGGGCACCGACTTCAGCTACGGCGAGATCAAGCAGGTGCTGGGCCTGGCCGCCCTGGGACGCTCAACGCTGACCGGCGAAGCCCAGCTCGCTGGGCGCAAAGTCTGGGTGCTGGAGACCAAGGCCATCATCGAGGATCTCGGCTACCAGAAGATTCGCTCCCACATCGATCAGACCAGCTGCACGTTGTTGAAGAGCGAGTTCTTCGCCAATGGCGACTCCCCGCGCAAGGTGCTTGAAGCGGATATTTCGACGCTGTTCCAGATCGACAAGTACTGGACCGTCTTGGGGTACACGATGCGTGACCTGCGTGCGGGCTCGCATACCGACATCAGCCTCAGCGAGTTCAGCATCGACGAGCGCCTGCCCGAGCGTCTGTTCGAACCCAAGCGCTTCTTCGAAGCGTTCGAATGAAGCCTGACTGGCGCTGAGCGCTAGGACATGCACCCATGAGCGGCAAGACGACGCCGGCGGAAACCCCGCCGGCGTTGCTCTATCGGTGGATCGCACGACGAGCGGCCGTTGTCATCGCCGTCGCCATGGCGCTGAGTGCGGTGTCGCTGCTGCAGCTGTATGACAGCCAGCGTGGTCGGCTGCATATCGGCGTCGATCCATCGCTGGACGCGCTGGTGGCCAGAGATCACCCCGACCGCACCTACTACGACCAGATACGCCAGCGCTTCGGCAACGACGAGAGCGTGCTGGTCCTGCTGACCGGTGCGGATGCCTATGCCGCGGACGCATTGCATCGCCTGCAGAACCTGAGCCGCGCCCTGCGCCAGCTGCCAGGCGTAGAGAGCGCGCTGTCCCTCAGCAACGCGCCTCTGATCTATCGCGACGGCACACATATCGAGGTGCGCCGCCTGCAGGCCGAAGAATTCACCGATCCGGAGCTGGCGCCACGGTTGCGCGACGCGGTCGCTGCCCACCCCCTGTACCGCAATCAACTGGTTTCCGAAGACGGGCGCTCGGCCGCGATCATCGTCAGTCTGGAGCCGCTCAGCGATCATGAGATGCTGGATCTGCATCTCGCCGAGCGCCTGCGCGAAGCCGCCACTCAGGCAGAGGGGGACGGCTACAGCGTGCATGTCACCGGCGCGCCGATGCTGCGCGCCGCAACCAGTGAGGCGGTCATTGCCCAGCTGCGCTGGATCGTCCCCGCCATCGTGGCCTTGCTCGCCGTGGTGCTGGGCCTGAGCTTCCGCAGTCTTTACGGCGTACTGCTGCCGCTGATCACGATCGCCGTTGCCACGCTGTGGACGCTCGCCGTCCTCAGCGCCTTCGGCAAGTCGCTGAACCTGATCACCAGTCTGGTCCCGCCCCTGCTGGTGACCATGGGCCTGGCGTATTGCGCGCATACGCTCTCCGAGTTCGAACACCTGGCGCGCTCCGACAGGCCGCCGCTGGAGCGGGTGGCACGGCTGCTGCAGGAGACGGCAGGTCCCGTGATGTTGACGGGCGCAACCACGGCCATCGGCCTGCTGGCGCTGTTGATCAACGAGTTGCCGGCAATCCGCGAGTTTGCCTGGCTGTCGGCGCTCGGTGTGGTGTTCTCCGCCCTGCTGGCGCTGACCCTGCTGCCAGCGATGCTGCGCTACGTACGGCCGCGCCAGCGAACACGCCGCCGCGCGAGCCTGTTCGAGATCGCGAGCAGCAAGCTCGGTCGCTTTGACATGCGCCATCGGCGGGCCATCCTGCTGGTGGCGCTGCTGAGCTTCCTGCTGGCCCTTGCGGCCAGCACGCGCATCGAGATCGGTGATCAGTTTGTCGGCGTGTTTCAGCCGCATTCCCAGATCCGCCAGGACTTCGAGGCCATCAATCAAGCCATGAGCGGCGTCAATCTGGTCACGCTGGTTGTGGATGCCGCGGAGCCTGACGGCCTGGCGGAACCGCAGAACCTGCAGGCGATCGATCAATTCCAGAACTGGCTGCGCCAACAGCCGGAGGTCGGGCATGTCAGCGGCCTGCCAGAGCAGTTGCGCCTGTTGAACGCAACGATGTCGGAGGACGGCGCCGCGACCTTGCCGGCGACCCGACAGCTGGCCCAGCAGCTGATGTTCTTTGGTGATAGTCGTGCGCTGCGCAGTGTTGTCAACGCCGATCGCTCCACCAGCCTGACGCAGCTGCGCCTGCGCGTCGATGACACTGCCGCAGTCTCCGCGTTCCTTGAACGCATGCACCAGCGCGCGGGGCAGCTGCCTCGGCAGCTCCATGTCCGTGCCACTGGCAACACGGTGCTGATAACGGAATCGGTGGAGCGCGTGACCTCCGGTCAGCTGCAAAGCATTGCGCTGGCGCTGCTGCTGGTTTTCGCCTGCCTGGCGATCCAGTTCTGGTCGCTCAGCATCGGCATGCTGGCTGCCTTACCGACGTTCCTGCAGACCGCGCTGTACTTCGGCGGCCTTGGCATCAGCGGCGTGACCCTGAACCCCACGACCAGCCTGGTCGAATGCCTGGTTCTGGGCCTGGCCGTGGATGACACGATCCACTACCTGGCGCGCTTCAACAGCGCAGCCAAACGCAGTGGCTCGGAGTCCTCGGCCGCCGTGTCGGCGCTATCGTCGGTGCTGCGTCCGATCACACTGACCAAGGCCATACTCGCGCTGGGCTTTCTGATGCTGGTGACCGGCGATCTGCACAACCAGGTCGCCTTCGGCTGGCTGGCCGCGTTCACGCTGTTCGCGGCCTGGCTGGTCGATATCTTCGTGACCCCTGCCTTCATGAGTGGCGTGCGCGTGGTGACGTTGTGGGACAGCCTGCGCATCAACCTGGGCGCCGACGTACAGCAGACCATCCCGCTGTTTGCCGGCATGACCACTCGCCAGGCGCGGATATTCTCGGTGATGGCGCATCTGCAGACGGTGCCGGCCGGCACGCGCCTGATCAGCGAGGGCGAATCCTGCGGCGACGGCAAGGTCGGCGATACCGCTGGCGACATCTATGTTGTGATCAACGGCGAATTGCGCATCTGGACCGAGCGCAACGGCCAGCCCGAGACCCTGGCGATAGCCCAACGCGGCGCAGTGATCGGCGAGATCGGCTATTTCGGGCAGAAGCGCATGGCCAACGTGGACACTGTGACGCCTGTGCGCCTGCTGCGATTCGACGACGCCGACCAGGAGCGGATCTGCAAACGCTACCCTGCAATCGCGGCTCGCGTATTCCTCAACCTGAACCGGCTGCAGGCCGAGCGCCGCGCCGCGCCGGCGCACGGCGTCAGGCCGGTGCCTGCCAGTTAGGCCGCGGGCCGCGGCTCGCGCGGCATGCCCAGCCCGCGTTCTGCAATCAGGTTGAGCTGGATCTCGTTGGTTCCGGCGTAGATGGTGTCGGCACGCGAGAAGAAGAACAGCTGCTGCAGCGGCCGGATCTCAGGGTCGTCGGAGACGATATCGCCATCGGCGCCAAGTACGTCCGCGGCCAGCTTGCCCAGGTCCCGGTGCCAGTTCGACCAGTAGTACTTCGCAATCAGGGCCTCGCGCCGCAGCGACAGGTCCTGCGCGCCCGAAAGCATGCGCAGGGCGTTGTAACGCATTACGCGCAAGCCACACCAGGCGTCGGCAATGCGCGCACGTATGGCCGGATCGGCACTTCGACCCCTGTGGCGCGCGGCGCGCACCACCAGATCGAGTTCATGGGCGAAGTGCATCTGCTGACCCAGGGTCGACACGCCCCGCTCGACCTCCAGCAGGCCCATTGCCACCTTCCAGCCTTCTCCCGGTGCGCCGACCAGGTGCGCCTTGTCGGCCACCGCGCCGTCGAAGAACACCTCGTTGAACTCGCTGCCGCCGCCGAGCTGGCGGATGGGTCGAATCTCGATTCCAGGCTGCTTCAGTGGCAGCAGCAGAAAGGCCAGACCCTTGCTGCCCTTGCTGCCCGGCTCGCAGCGCGCCAGCACAAAAACCCAGTCGGACTGCTGCGCCAGGGAGGTCCAGATCTTCTGGCCCTGCACGCGCCACGAGCCATCGGCTTCCTGCCAGCAGCGGGTCTGCACGTTGGCCAGATCTGAGCCGGCGTTCGGCTCGGAATAGCCCTGCGCCCAGTACTCGGTGCCGTCGACGATGCGCGGCAGAAAGCGCGCCTGCTGCTCCGCGCTGCCGAACTTGATCAGCGCCGGACCGATCAGGCCTTCGCCGATATGGCCCATGCGGCCCGGCCCGCCTGCGCGGGCATACTCCTCGTGGAAGATGACCTGCTGCTCGATGCTGAGCCCGCGCCCACCATGTGCCGTTGGCCAGCCGACACAGGTCCAGCCGCCGGCAGCCAGCTCGCGCTCCCACTCCTTGCGCAATTCCGGATCCGCTTCCTCGTCGCCGGGACCACCGCGATGACGCAAGCTGGCGTAGCGCCCGGCGAGGTGCGTCCGCATCCAGCCCGCTACTTCGGCACGGAAGCGCTCATCGTCGCTGTCGGCTACGCCATTGTTGACGCTCAGTGCAGCGGCCGCTGCGTCTTCGTCGGCATCCACCACGACCGCGGCAATTTCCTCGCGCAAGGCATCGGCAGTGCTCAACCAGTGACTGGACGCCTGCGCACGCTTGAAATGCAGTTGTGGGTCGTATTCCCAGGTAAAGCCAACGCCGCCGTGCAGCTGGATGGCCTCCTGCGCGCACCAGAAGTAGGTGTCGGCAGCCAGTATCCGCGCCATCGCGCATTCGACGATCAGGCGCTCGGTGCAGGGCTGCATGGCAGCCGCCGCAGCGGCACCGTAGACGGCCGAGCGCAAGGCCTCGACCTTGACCATCATTTCGGCGCAGCGATGCTTTACCGCCTGGAACCCCGCCACCGCGCGACCGAATTGCTTGCGGCCTGCGGTATACGCCACGGTCAGGTCGAGGCATTGCTGGGCGCCGCCCAACTGCTCGGCGGCGAGGTACAAACGGGCCAGCGCGCCGACCCGGGTGATGCCCTCGCGCGATCCCTCCGGATCATCGACACGCCACACGCCCCCCACGTCGGCGAACCCGACCTCGCTGAAGCGGCGGGTCTGATCCCAGGTCGGTAGTGACCGGACACCCAATCCATCGGCGTCCCGCGGCACGGCAAACAAGCCCAGGCCGCCGCCGGCAATGCGCGCAAACACGAACAGCCAATCGGCGCCAGCGACATCCAGCAAGGTCACGGGACCGCCGTCCAGCTTCCAGCCGTCGTCATGCGGGCTGGCCTCGACGCGTCGCGCGCTTCCGAGCCAATCTGCCTCGGAGCTGGGCAGCGGCACGGCGATGCGCAGATCGCCACTGGCGAGCCCCGGCAACAACCGCTGCTGCGCCTGCGCGGACCCCATCTCCTGGAGCACGGTAGCCGCCATGCAGACCGATGCAAAGAACGGCGCGCACAGCAGATGACGCCCGGCCTGCTCCTGGATCAGCACCAACTCGACCGGCCCCAGCCCTAGACCGCCATGCTCCTCCGCGATGGCAATGCCGCACCAGCCCAGCTCGGTCCCCAGCCGCTGCCAGACTGCGGGGTCATAGCCCAGCTCGGTTGCCATCGCGCGACGCACGGCCGCCGAATCGCTGACATCGGCGAGGAAGCTCTCGGCCGCGTCACGAATCATCTGTTGATCTGCGGTTAGCGCGAAGTTCATGAATGCGAGACTTGTAGAGTGCGCGGCATTATTCCGGTGAAGCGCTGCCGCGCTCTTCATCCGTTGGGGTGAACGCCGCCGCGGACGCAGGCCACATCCGAAGCGTAGCCGACTTCGCGGGGCGACCCCGCGCCAAGCCAGCCTACCGGACGGTGGATGCGCCTCCTATCCTCAAGCTGCCAGGTGCCGACCGCCGGTTGGCGATCTACGCCGCCATGTACGGAGCCAGTCGCGCGCGTTCATCGGCATCCAATGCCACGGCAGCGCGGCTGCTGCTGTCGATCCTGACCAGCACGGTCACCGCCACCGCGGCGCAGGCGTCGCCGTCAAACAGGCCCAGGCCCAGCGTGAATGAGCTGCGACCGATGCCCAGCACGCGCACCCCCACACGCACGGTGCCGGGGTAATGCAGTTCGCGCCGATAATCGATTTCCAGACGCGCCAGCACGTTCTGTCGGGGCGCGTGCGGCACCCAAAGCCCCGTCTCGATCAGAAACGCTGCACGGCCACTTTCCGCATAGACCGTAAACGCCTTGTTGTTGACGTGGCCGAGCAGGTCAAGGTCGGCAAAGCGGATGTGCTCGTCGACCCAGTAGCGATAGGACGCGGCCTCAGTGGCTGCGGACGGCGCGGATTGCGGCTGCATGCGCCTCAGGTTCCGTACACTTTCTGCGGCTTCGGCGCCTCGGCAATCAGCGCCGCGATCACGTCGGTCAATGCTGCCGGATTCCATCGCGCCTTGTTGTCACGGATGTTGCCGGTCCTCCACCCGTCCGCCACGGACAGCTTGCCGCCCTCGACCTCAAATACACGGCCCGACACCGTTGACGACAGCGAACTGCAAAGCCACACCACCAGCGGCGCCACATTCTCGGGCGCATAGTGATCAAAGCTGCCGTCCTCGGGTTTCTTCATGATCTCGCCGAACGGACCCTCGGTCATGCTGGTACGCGCGGCCGGCGCCAGGGCGTTGGCGGTAATGCCGTAGCGGCCCAGCTCGGCGGCCTGCACCAGCGTCAGGGCGGCGATTCCGCCCTTGGCAGCAGCGTAGTTGCTCTGCCCCACCGAGCCCTGCAGGCCGGCGCCGGAACTGGTGTTGATGATGCGCGCGTCAACGCGTTGCCCGGTCGCCTTGACCTGATCGCGCCAGCGTTGCACCAGCCTGCTGGCGATGCAGAAGTGCCCTTTCAGATGCACCTTGATCACCAGATCCCACTCGTCTTCACTCATGCTCGCAAACATGCGGTCACGCACGATGCCGGCGTTGTTGACCAGGCCGTGAACGTCGCCAAACGCATCCACCGCAGTGTTGACGATCGCTTCCGCACCGGCCATCGAGGTGATGTCATCGCCGCTGGCCACTGCCTGCCCGCCGGCAGCCTTGACCTCGGCCACCACCGCTTCGGCCGCTTCGCGCTTGATGTCGTTGACCACCACCTGCGCGCCCTCGGCCGCCAGCGCCATAACGTAGGCGCGGCCCAGGCCCGCGCCGGAACCGGTCACGATGATGCTGCGCTTGTCGCAAATACCCATGGTTCTGCTTCTCTGTGTGTCTCGAGGAAATATGCCGGCTCAGCCGAGGCGCTCGATGATGGTGACGTTGGCAACGCCGCCACCCTCGCACATGGTCTGCAGGCCGTAGCGGCCGCCGGTGCGCTCCAACTCGTGCAGCAAGGTGGTCATCAGCTTGGTGCCGGTGGCACCCAGCGGATGCGCCAGCGCAATGCCACCCCCATTGACGTTGGTCTTGGCATGCGGGTAGCCGGTTTCCTTGAACCAGGCCAGCACCACCGGCGCAAACGCCTCGTTGATTTCGACCAGATCGATGTCCTCCAGCTTCATGCCGGCACGCTTCATCGCGTAATGCGTCGCCGGGATCGGCGCGGTCAGCATGAAGATCGGATCATCGGCCAGCACGCTCATGTGATGAATACGAGCGCGCGGCGTCAGCTGGTACTGCTTCAGAGCCTTCTCGGACACGATCAGCACGGCCGAGGCCGCATCACCGGTCTGGCTCGAAACGCCCGCGGTGATGGTGCCGCCGGGGGCCAGTGGCTCCAGCGTGGCCATCTTCTCCAACGTGGTCTCGCGGGTGGTCTCGTCATGCTCGAGGCCGGCGATTGCCACGATCTCCTTCTTGAATCGTCCTTCGGCAATGGCCTTGCGCGCACGCACATGGCTTTCCAGCGAGAAGCGTTCCATCTCCTCCCGCGAGATGTTCCACTTGTCGGCAATCATCTGCGCGCCGACGAACTGTGACACCGGCTGCTTGCCGAAGCGCTCCACCCACCCCTTGGACCCGGAAAACGGATCGTCAAAGCCCAGGGGCTTGGCGCAGACCATCGCCGAGGAAATCGGAATCTGCGTCATCGTCTGCACGCCACCAGCGATCACGACGTCCTGTGCGCCCGACATCACCGCCTGCGCGGCGAAGTGCACCGCCTGCTGGCTGGATCCGCACTGGCGGTCGATGGTCACGCCGGGCACATGCAACGGCAGGCCCGCGGCCAGCCAGCAGGTACGCGCGATGTTTCCGGCCAGCGGCCCGATGGCATCGAGACAGCCAAAGACGACATCGTCATAGTTCTCGGCGGGAATGCCGTTGCGCTCGACCAGCGCCTTCAGCACGTGCGCACCCAGATCGGCACCGTGGATATGGGACAGCGAGCCCTTGCGCTTGCCGGTGGGCGTACGCAGGGCGTCAACGATATAGGCTTCAGCCATGATCTAAATCCTCTTGCTAGCAGTCGAATTCGGTAGATGCGTGGGGCCGAGGCGCCCGATGTCCTGAGGCGTGGCGTGCCCGCCTGCACCTGCTCAGTTGAAGGTCTCGCCGGGCCCCAGTTGTGCGCCCTGCGCCAGCACATGCTGCGCGACGCGCGCCTTGTGAAACGCGCGGTCGCCCCAGGTGGCGTCCAGCGCCCAGGCGCGCTTCATGAACATCTGCAGGTCCGCTTCCCAGGTATAGCCCATCGCGCCATGAACCTGAATGCTTTTGCGCGCGGCCAGCAGCGCCGCTTCGCCCGCAGCCAATCGCGCATGCGAAACGTAGACCGGGGCCAGCGGATCGTTCTCGGCCAATGCCGCTGCCGCCCGATGCACCACCGGCTCGGCAAACTCGATCTTCACGGCCACATCGGCCATGTGATGCTTGACCGCCTGGAACGAGCCGATCGGCTTGCCGAACTGCTTGCGCTGCGCGGCATGATCCACGCCCAGATCCAGCATGCGCTGCGCCAGGCCCAGCAACTGCGCGCTGATGGCTAGGCCAGCGCGATCGATCACGCCGGCCCACAGACCGGCGCCGATGTCCGCAGCGCAGGCCCGCGTCGTCGCGGTCGGCGTCCACTTCACCTTGTAGAGGCGGCGTGACTGATCGATGCTCGGGTTCAGCGACAACTCGCAATCGCCCGCCTGCACGGCATGCAACTCGTCGTCATGCCACAGCAGCAGCAGGTTCGAGTTCTTGGCGTCGGCCACCAGAGGGTTGATGGGATGGCCCACGGCGATGCGTGCTTCACCGGAGGCAACCTTCGGCAGCCATGCGGCCTTGAGCACATGACCCTCCGGCAGCTGATTCAGCAGCCAGACCGCGAGATAGCCGGTAGCGGTCAGTGAATCCGGAATCGCGAAGTATCCCAGCTCCTGCTGCACCAGCACCCAGTCAAGATCGCCCACCGCGATGCCGCCATAGGCTTCCGGCACCGATAGCGCGGTCAAGCCCTGATCGGCAAGCTTGGCGCGCAGTTCGGCCGACCGACCAATCTGTGTTTCCCAGATGTCACGCAGCATTTCCGGCGCAGCCTCGACCATCAGGAATCGACGGATGGCGTCGCGAAACGCGAGTTGTTGCTCTTCGAATGTGAAATCCATATCAGGTCCTTGGACGTCTGCGCAGGACAGCTGGCATCAGCAGGTTCATGTCGAATTCAATCAGGCGCGCGGCAGGCCGAGCATGCGCTCGGCAATGATGTTGCGCTGTATCTCGTTGGTGCCGGCGTAGATCGGACCGGCCTGGGCGAACAGGAAGCCATCCAGCCAATGCCCGATGTCGCCGGCATCCGGCGCCTCGGCCATCAACTCGGCGCGCGCGCCGAGGATGCTCATCGCGGTTTCGTGCATCAGCAGATCCAGTTCCGACCAGAAGATCTTGTTGGTACTGGCCTCGGCGCCGATTTGCCCACCCTTGGCGAGCCGCCCGGCGGTGCGATAGGTCGCCAGCGTATAGGCCTCCGCCTGCATCCAGCTCCTGAGCACCGCGTCACGGATCGCAGGATCGGCATCCGCCCGGCTGCGATGGCGCTGGTACAGATCGACCAGCTGCCTTGCGGTCTGCTGGAAGCGCGCGGGCGAGCGCAGCATCAGGCCGCGCTCGAAGCCAGCGGTGGCCATCGCCACACTCCAGCCCGCGCCCTCATCGCCCATGCGGTTGCTGACCGGCACACGCACGTCGTCAAAGAAAATCTCGGCAAAACCCGGCAGGCCGTTGAGCTGGCGAACCGGGCGGATGGTGATGCCTTTAAGGTTCAGTGGCAGCAGAACGAAGGTGAGCCCGTGATGGCGTTGCGATTCGGGATCCGTGCGGAACAGTCCGAACAGCCAGTCGGCCCATACCGCGCGCGTGGACCAGGTCTTCTGGCCGTTGATCACGTAATGGTCACCGTCGCGGATGGCCTTGCAGCGGATTGCCGCCATATCGGAGCCCGCACCCGGCTCCGACCAGCCCTGCGCCCAGATGTCCTGCCCCGCGGCCATGCGCGGCAGGAAGCGCGCCTTCTGCTCGGCGGTGCCGTATTCCATCAGCGTCGGCGCAAGCAGGAAGATGCCGTTCTGATTGACCCGCAGCGGCGCATTGGCGCGCCAGTACTCTTCTTCGAAGATCAGCCACTCGATCAGATCACAGCCACGCCCTCCCAGCTCCTTGGGCCAGGTAACGGCGCTGTATTGACCTTGGTTCAGGGTCGCTTCCCAGGCGCGGTGCGCGGCAAAGCCCGCTTCGGTATCGAAGCTGGCGAGCGGCTGCTTAGGCACATGCGTCTGCAACCACGCCCGCACTTCGTCACGAAACTTGTTCTGCTTGGCGGTGTACTGCAGCCTCATTGGCAACTCCTGACCACGTGCATTCCTCGACCGGGGAGCGCCGCAGCGACCCGACCCTGGGTCGGCGTGCACTGTGCTCCAATCCGCGACTCCGGCGCAGCCTGCGCGCAGCCGCTGTTGTAATCCCTCATCTGTATCCCCGCCCTATTTCCGGGCGTCGAACTTCGCATCGCGCTTCTCGACAAACGCGCGCCGGGTTTCGGCCGAGTCCTTGCTCATGTACGCCTGCAGCGTGAACCCCTGCTCCCAGCGATACTTGTCCTCCAGGTTTCCATCTTCGATGCCGTTCAACGATTCCTTGGCCAGCTTGATCATCGTCGTGCTCTTGGCGGCGATCTTGCGCGCGATGACCAAGGCCGCTTCGCGCAACCCGGCCTTCGGCACCACCTGCTCGATCGCGCCCAGGCGGTAGGCCTCGGCGGCGTTGATCGGCTCGCCGGTGAGATACATCATCCGCACCTTCTGTACCGGAAACAGCCGCTGCAGGTGCGCGCCACCACCCATGGCACCGCGATCCACCTCGGGCACGCCGAAGGTCGCGCATTCGCTGGCGACCACGATATCGGCCGCGCCGGCAAGGCCGATGCCACCGCCGAGCACAAAGCCGTGCACTGCCACGATCACCGGCAGCGGATTGCGATGCACCGCCTCGAAACTGCGGTAGTTGCCGGCATTCACCGAGACGATACGCTCCGGCTCCTTGTCCAGCTCCTTGATATCGACGCCTGCGCAAAAACCGCGCCCTTCAGCGCGCAGCACGATGACGCGCGCGCTCGGCTCCTGCCCCACCCGCTGTATCTCATCGGCCAGTGCGTGCCAGCCGGCATCGTTCAGTGCATTGACCGGCGGCCGCTCGATCACGATCTCGGCTATGCCCTCGACGATCGTCGTTGTGAAACCATGGTTCATGACTGTGTACTCACGGTGAGCGTGCGCACCGACTGAAGACGCGCATCCGCCTCGTTGACGATGGAATGGATGAGATCCGCGACCGCCGGCAGACTGCCGATGACCGCAGCCACCTGACCCGAGGGCAAGACCCCTTCGTCGGGACGGCCTTCGACCATCGCGCGCTGGATCAGCACGGGAGCGTTGGCCGCCATCATGGTCTGGATGGCGCCATCGCCATCCTTCAGCGCGGCGAAGAAGGTGCGCGCCATGTGCGCCAGACTCATGCCGGTGTGTGCACGCCAGCGCCAGGCGCTGCTCAGTGCGACGAACAGACGGCGCAGCAGGCCGCCGCGTTCCAGCTTGAGCAGGAAGGGATTGTCGATCATGCGTTGCGGCATGCCGTCGACAGCGGTGGAGGCCCTGATCCTGGCAGGATCGTTGACTTCGAGGTATTTCTTCAGCGTGGCCTGGGGCACGGGCGATTCAGCCGTCATCAGGAAGCGCGTGCCCATGGCAATGCCGGCAGCCCCATAGGCCAGCGCCGCAGCCAGGCCGCGCCCGCTGTGAAATCCGCCAGCCGCGACGACCGGAACCCTGACCGCGTCCAGCACCTGCGGCAACAGCAGCGTCGTCGGCACAGATCCGGTATGCCCGCCACCCTCCTGCCCCTGAATGGTGATGATGTCGGCGCCCAGCTCAACCGCCTTCTGCGCATGTTTCAAGGCGCCCACGGTTGGCATGCACAGGATTCCGGCATCCTTGAAGCGGCGGATGGTCTTGGCGTCCGGGCCGCGCCCGTAGGACACCGCGCGCACGCGATCCTTGTTGGCGATCACGCAGTCGATCACCTCCGCGGCGTTCGGCTGGAACATGTGAAAGTTGACGCCGAACTGCGCCGGCGTCGCCGCGCGCACGGCGGCAATCGCCTCCTTGAGCTGCGCGGTGGACATCGTTGCGGCCGCCAGAAAACCGAAGCCACCGGCGTTGCTGGTCGCAGCCACCAGCCGCGCATCGGCGATCCAGCCCATCGCGGTCTGCACGATCGGATAGCGACAGCCCAGCGCCTGCGTCAGCGGAGTCTGCATGGTAGTGATCACTGCGCTCATGTTTTCTTGTTGTTCGCCGCCATGGTCCTGGCATCCAGGCCCGCCAGATTGTGGCCGGTGAGCAGGCTGTTGTGCGCATGCGCAAAATGATGCCAGCCAAAGGCCGCGTCCATGGCGCTGCGCTTGCCCTGCAGCTCTTCCACGTGATTGATCGACTGCTTGGCCAACGCCAGCGCCATGCGCGGCTGCTGGGCAAGTCGCGTCGCGACCCGCAGGACTTCAGCCTGCAACTGATCGCGCGCGACCACGCGGTTGACCATGCCCATCTGATACGCGCGCTCGGCCTTCATCTTCTCGCCGAGCATCAGAAATTCCTTGGCGATGCGCGGATGCAGTTCGTAGGCGTGTGCAAAGTATTCCACGCCGGGAATGCCCATTTGCACCACCGGATCACTGAAGTAGGCGTCGTCACTGGCGATGATCAGATCACAGACCCAGGCCAGCATCAGGCCACCGGCTATGCAGGCGCCCTGCACCATGGCAATGGTCGGCTTGGGAATATCGCGCCAGCGGCGACACATGCCCAGATAAACCTCCTGCTCACGCACCAGCTGGAACTCCGCGCCTGGCTTGCCGACATGGTCCGGCCACAGCTGCGTGCGCTCGAAGCTCTGGTGGGCGTCCCGCTCCGGCGTGCCGATGTCGTGGCCGGCGGAGAAATTCTTGCCAGCGCCTGCAAGCACGATGACCTTGACCTCGTCATCATCCACCGCACGCCGGAACGCCGCGTCCAGCGCGTACGTCATCCGCGAGTTCTGCGCGTTGTGATAGCGCGGCCGGTTCATCGTCACCGTGGCGACGCCTTCGCGCACCTGATACAGGACGACGTCCTCAGTGGTCTCAGCCTGGGGCGCGGGTGCGTTCATCGTTTGACGATCACCGAAGAGCCGTGGCCGAACAAGCCCTGATTGGCGGTGATACCGACCCGGGCGTTTTCCACCTGACGCTTGCCGGCCTGACCGCGTAACTGCCAGGTCAGTTCGCAGACCTGGGCCAGCGCCTGTGCGGGGACGGCTTCGCCGAAACAGGCCAGGCCGCCCGAGGGATTGACCGGCAGACGCCCGCCCAGGGTCGTGATCCCTTCGCGCAGCATTGCGGCCGCTTCGCCACGCTTGCACAGCTGCAGGTCCTCGATCCAGTCCAGCTCCAGCGCGGTGGACAAGTCATAGACCTCGGCGACGTTGACGTCTTCGGGACCGATGCCGGCCTCTTCATAGGCCTTGCGCGGCAGCGCCGCGCGGAACGACTGTGGTGCGCAGGCCACGGCGGAATCCGTGGCGATGTCCGGCATTTCAAGCAACTCGGATGCAAAGCTCGGCGTCACCGTGGAAATGGCGGCGATGCGTGGCGCGTCACCGCGACCCAACTTCCTCGCGTACTCAACGCTGCACACGATCAACGCCGCGGCGCCATCGGAGGTGGCGCAGATGTCCATCAGCCTCAGCGGATCTGCAACCATGGCCGAAGCCGCTACGTCCGCCGCAGTGAATTGCTTGCGATAGCGGGCGTAAGGATTCTCAAATCCGTGCGCCGCGTTCTTGACCTTGACCCGCGCAAAATCTTCCTGCGTATCGCCGTAGATTTCCATGCGGCGCCGCGCATACAGCGCAAAGTACGTCGGATTGGTGATGCCCAGGCGAAAGCGCACCCAGTCGGGATCATCCGGACGCTCGCCCGGAGCGGGCTTCAGAAAGCCCTTGGGCGTAGTGTCTGCGCCGACCACCAAGGCCACTTCGCATTCACCCGACAGTATCTTCGAGCGCGCTGCCGCCAGCGCCTGCGAACCCGAGGCACAGGCCGCATACGACGTGTTCACCTGCGCACCCTGCCAGCCCAGCGCCTGCGCAAACGTGGCGCCTGCAACCTGACCCGGATAGCCATTGCGTATCGTCGCCGCGCCAGAGACGAACTGCACGTCGCGCCAGCGAATGCCGGCGTCGGTCAGCGCATCGCGCGCCGCCTTGACCCCGTAGTCGACAAAGTTACGCCCCCACTTGCCCCACGGGTGCATGCCGACGCCCAGGATGGCGATATCCCGATCACCACTCATGACGCCACCTTCCACTTCCAGGTGAGCTTGCCGTCATCCAGCGGCTCCAGCACCAGCTCCATCTGCATGCCCGCTTTCAACGTTCTGAGATCGGTGCCGGATGCCAATTGCCCGAGTACCGTCATGCGCTCGTGTGCGAGCTCCACAGCGGCAATGCCAAACGGCTGGAACGGCTCGCTTGCCACATACGGTTCCGGCGGCTGATAGGACGCGCTGGTGAACGACCACAGCGTTCCGCTGCGTGACAGCGGTGCTTCTTCAAACACCTCGCCTTCGCAATCCGGGTTGCGGCAGTAACCCGTCTTCAGCTTGGGAAAGTAGTAGGTACCACACGCGCTGCAGCGATTGCCGAGCAATTGCGGCGCGGCCTCATCCAGCGTGAACCAGCCCTCAAGGACCGGTGTCGACGGCTTGATCTGTGGTTCGCTCATGCGGCGCGGCGAATGCCCGGCGGGTTGTCCTTGAGCTGCTTGCTGCGCACATCACGCGGGTCCAGCTTGCGGATGATCGCCAGCTGCTCCTCGGTCGGATGTGCGGTTTCACCGATATCCGGCGCCTGCAGCAACGGAAACCCGGTGGCCGCCTGAACCTGCTCGAAGGTCACACCCGGATGCAGGCTGATGACCCGCACCGCATGATCCGGCCCACCAAAGTCCATCACACAGAGATCAGTGACGATGTGGTGTATGGACATGTAGTCACTGTTGACGCCTGCGGGCCAGCGCTCCTTGCGATAGCCCACCGAGCAGACCAGATCGACCTCCTTCTCCACGAATACGCGCGGTCCGTGATTCGGCACGAAGAAAGAATTGGCGTGATTGATGCTGTTGCCCGGAAAACCCCGCAAGCCCAGCATCTGTCGCTTCGGCTTGCTGAATTCGCCGATGCACGAAATATTGGCCTGACCCCAGCGATCCACCTGCACCGGACCGACCAATGCATGACGACGGCCATGCCATAGCGAATCGAACACCCGCGAGTACGGCATCCATCCGCCATAAGTGCGGCCGTCGTGATTCCTGGCGCCGATCGCCACCGGCTCCTCGACCAGATAGGCCTCGCCATCGGTAATCATCAGGCCCGGGCTGTGCGTGAGCTTGGCCAGGCCCTGGGCGATACGCGGAATGATGCCAATGCCGGTGGCGAGGATCTCGCCCTCTTCAGCCCAGACGTCGGCGCAAGCACAGATCAGCAGCTCGGCCAGCGTAAAATCGGTTGCGGTCGTCATGATTCAGAACACCTGGCGCGGGAGTGAGGTGATGGCCTCCAGGCCGCCCACCGCCTGTTGATAGGCTGCCTCATCGCCATTGAGGAACTCGGCGCAGTACTTGGCCCAACCATTTTCCTCTTCGGCGGCCGCGCAATAGCGCTTCAGATGCGCCGCATCCCAGCCGTAACCTGGCACATGCGAGGTCGGGTGCGCGCCCCCGCGGGTCAGCACCACTGACGTGACCAGGCTGCGCTCGTAAGGATTGAAACGCGCATCGGCCTCATCGCTGTCGATGCGGTCCACCAGTTCTTCGCAGCTGACGACGCAGCGATCGGCCGCCCGCGCCATCTGCTCGTCGAAGAACGGGTCTGGACTGTACAGCCGCGTGTTGCCAAGGCGGTCCGCCTTGTGGACGTGCAGCAGCGCCACGTCCAATTTGATCGCAGGCATGGCCAGCAGCACTTCGCCGTCGTCATAGGGCGAGGTCACCATGCGCAGGTCCGGATTCACTTTGGCAATCTGATCCGTCGCCAGGCCCGAACGCGTGGGCAGGAACGGCAGCCGCATCGCGGCGGCGCGCAGGCCCCAGTGCAGCAGACCCTCGTCGAGTTCCATGGCCTCGATCGTGCCGGCCTCACGGGCCTTGCGGAAGAAGGGCTCCAGCGGAATGAAGTCCAGCGAAACAAAACCGTAGATCAGCTTCCTGACCTTGCCGGCGGCGCAGAGCATGCCCATGTCGGTGCCACCGTAGCCGACGATGGTCAGATCCCTGAGGTCGGATCGCAGGATCTCACGCACCAGCGCCATCGGCTTGCGCCGCGGTCCCCAGCCACCGATGCCGATGGTCATGCCGCTCTTCAGCGAGGCCACAACCTCGGCGGCGCTCTTTTGCTTGTCTATCTTCATGATCGGCAGCGGCTCACTGGAAGCCAACGGAGAAGTCATGTCCCCAGATCGACACCCGCTCGGTATGCGTGGTCTTCCAGGTCTGGGGATCGACCTCGATGCCGCCCCAGCCATACTCCAACGCAAAATTGGACGGCGTCATCATGTAGAACGAGGTCATGCGGTCGTTCTCATGCTCGCCCAGCGTCGCCATCATCTTCACGCCATGCTGCGTCAAGCGGTCATGCGCCAGCCCGACGTCGGTCATGGAATTCACCTCGACCATCGCATGCACGCAGCCCGAGGGGCTCGGCATCTCCGCCAGCGCCAGACTGTGATGGCGTCCACTGGCCGCATGCAGGAAGTAGATGCGGATCACCGGCGCATCCGGCCCCGGCTGGAAATTGAAGACGTCGGAAAGACCGAAGCCCAACACGTCCTGAAACAGCTTGAGCGTCGCGTCGAACGCCTGAGCGGCCGGCAACACCGTATGGCCCAGGCCGAACTTCCCGGTCTTGAAGCCGGCAACGCCGACCGGTGACTCGAAGGGGCTCAAACCGCCGTTGTAGCCGTTGACGATCTCATGGCGATTGCCCGAGGGATCGGTGAACACCACCATCTGGTCGAACTTGCGCAGCGCGCGCTCGGCCGCCGTGCCCTCGGTGACCGCAACACCAGCGGCCTTGAGCGCTGCCACCGTGGCGGCAAAATCCGCCGCATTGGCGACTTCCCACCCCGAAGCCAGATAGCGATCGGCACTGTCCGCGACGACGATCATGCGCCCGATGCGATCGTCGGGCTTGACATACAGGCCGCCGTCGGCAGCCGGGCTGGTCGGCATGCCCAGGACTTGCTCGGCGTACTGCTGCCACTTGGCGGTGTCCTGGGTGCCCGCAACCAGATAGGCAAGCGACTGGATCAGCGGTTTGTTGGAGGCCATGGTCGTTTATCCGCTTTATGAATTTGGAATGGCGCAAATTATCGGAGGTGGGCGCTGCAAGCTCTTCATCCGTCCGGGTGAGCCTGCGCGCAGGACCGCGTACGCATCTGTTGCCGTACGCGCATCATCGTGCCGGCAAGTTGCCGCATCTAGTCCACACGGAGGGTTCCCGGACAGCCGCCGCGGCCTAGCCTGAGGGGACGACAACAATGGTGCAGCGAGCCGGGGAGAGAGGCGATGCTCAGCATGCAGGAAATCTCTGATCGACTGGAGATCCAGCAGGTCATGACCGATTACGCCGACGCGATCGATACGCGGAACTTCGATGCGCTGGATCAGGTGTTCACGCCCGACGCCTTCATCGATTACACCGCGATGGGCGGCATCAAAGGGCCCTACCCCGAGGTCAAGGCCTGGCTCAAGGACACGCTGAAGTGGTTCCCGAACTACTACCACCTGATCAGCAATTTCAAGCTGAAGATCGAGGGTGATCGCGCCAGCTCGCGCATCATCTGCTTCAACCCGATGCTGATGCAGCCGGAAGGCAAGTCCCACGTCATGTTCTTCGGCCTCTGGTATCTGGATCGGTGGGCGCGTACGGATGCAGGCTGGCGCATGACCGAGCGCCTGGAAGAGAAGTGTTTCGACCACAACCTGCCGGCCGTCATGCCGAAGGTGAAATAGGTCGCAGCTGCGCGAACGCCGATAGGGCCGCCGCACGGACGGCCTTCACCCTATCGGACGACGCCGCTGCAACACCGATCGCAATAATCCGCACTGTCCCCATCAAGACCAACGCCATGTCCAATCCCTCTCCGTCAGCCGACGGCAGCCTGCCGGTCGATGCTCCGCTGGTTGTAGATGCCGCGACCGCCGTCTGGGATCGCCAGTGCGGTGTGCTGGTCGTGGGTCTCGGTGCCGCGGGCGGTGCCGCTGCCATCAGCGCCAAGGAGCAGGGCGCGGATGTGCTGGTGGCCGAGCGCTTTGAAGGCGGCGGCGCCACCATCAAGAGCGGTGGCGTGGTGTACCTGGGCGGCGGCACCCGCTACCAGCGGCAGGCCGGCTACGAAGACACGCCCGAGGCCATGTACAACTACCTGCGCCAGGAAAGCGGCGACGCGGTCAGTCCGGAGGCGCTGCGTCGCTTCTGTGACGGCAGCCTCGATCTGCTGAACTGGCTGGAGTCGATCGGGGTGGAGTTTCAATCCAACCCCAATCCGCCCAAGACCTCGTATCCGCGTAACGGCACCTACCTCTACTACTCCGGCAACGAAGGCGTACCGGCCTATGCCGCGCATGCCAAGCCCGCTCCCCGCGGTCATCGCACGAAAGCGCCTGGCATCGACTCCGGGCGCGAGCTGTACCGGGCGCTGCAGCGCAAGCTGGAGCAGCTGCAGGTGCCGATCCTGCGCCAGACCGCCGCGCGCCGTCTGATCACTGACGGCGAAGGCAAGGTGCTCGGTGCTGAGCTGTGGCAGCTGACGCCGGGATCGGCCGCGCAACGCGAACACCGCAAGCTGATGCGGCGCGCTGAAGCCGTGCACAATTTTGCCGGGGCCTGGGCCGACCGACTGCGCGCCAGGGCCTTGGCGCTGGAGCAACACCACGCCCAGCGCATCTGCGTGCGCGCCTCAGGAGGCGTGGTGTTGACCACTGGCGGTTTTATCTTCAATCGCGCGATGGTTCAGCAGTACGCCCCGAAGTACCTGCCGGCCATGCGCCTGGGCGCGACCGGCTGCGACGGCAGCGGCATCCGCCTGGGGCAAACCGCGGGTGGCGTCGCCGCACGCATGGAGAAGGGTTCAGCCTGGCGCTTCATCAACCCGCCAACGGCCTGGCCGCGCGGTATCGTCGTCAACCGCCAGGGTCTGCGCTTCTGCAATGAGCAGGTCTACGGCGCCAAGCTCGGCGTGGAGATGGTGGATCATAACGACGGCAGGGCCTGGCTGATTCTCGACAGGAAGCTGCGCCGGCAGGCCATGCGCGAGGCGCTCTCTGGAGGGCTCTGGTTCTTCCAGAGCGTGCCCGCGTTCTTCCTGATGCTGTTCGCCAGGAAGGGCGCCACGCCAGAGGCACTGGCAGCCAGGACCGGACTGCCGGCGGCGGCGCTGAAGGGCACCATACAGCGCTACAGCGACGATGCACGCAGCGGCAGCACCGATGCCCTCGGCAAGTCCGGCGACATGCGGGTGGCGCTGGATACGGCGCCCTACTACGCACTGGATATCTCCGCTGACAGCAGCACCTTCCCCTGCCCGACCATCACGCTGGGCGGCCTGAAGGTGGATGAGACCAGCAACGCAGTGGTCAATGGCCGGCAACAGATCATCCCTGGGCTGTATGCCGCCGGACGCGCCGCTGTCGGCGTGGCCTCCAACGGCTACGTCAGCGGCCTCTCGTTAGCCGACTGCCTTTCATCCGGACGCCGCGCCGGTCGGCATGCCGCGGGACAGCAGTCATAAGCCATACAAACGCATTCAACTTCTTTGAGGAGCACGACGATGGGACGGGTACAGGACAAGGTCGCAATCATCACCGGCGGCGCCAGCGGTGTCGGCAAGGCGGATGCGGAGCTGCTCGCCGCTGAGGGCGCGAAGGTCGTATTGACGGACGTCAATGTTGCCGAAGGCGAAAAGGTGGCCGCCGCGATCATCGCCAAGGGCGGCCATGCGCGGTTCCTCAGGCAGGACATTTCCTCGGAGGACGACTGGATCGAGGTCATCGCCAAGACCAAGGAGACCTACGGCGGCGTCGACGTTCTGGTCAACAATGCGGCGATTCTGGCCCAGGCCACGATCGAGGACACCGACCTTGCGCTGTGGCAGAAGATCCAGAAGATCAACTCGGATGGCTACTTCCTGGGCTGCAAGCACGGCCTGCTGGCGATGAAGGAGCGCCCGAACGGGTCCATCGTCAACATGTCGTCGATGGCCGGTATCGGCGGCGTTTCCAGCTTCTGCGCCTACAGTGCCTCCAAGGCGGCAGTGGCCGGGCTTACTCGCAGCGTCGCCGCGCATTGCCGCGCGCAGCTCTACAAGATTCGTTGCAACTCCATACACCCGGATGGCATTGCCACGCCGATGGTATTCAATCTGCACTCGCAGCAGAAAGGCGCGCCGACCAGTCAGGCGCACGTCCGCGAGAAGGACCCGAAGCAGCTGCAGGCACGCTTCTGCCAGCCACAGGACATTGCCAATCTGGTGCTGTTCCTGGCATCGGATGAATCACGCTTCATCAATGGCGCCGAGATGCGCATCGACAATGGCTATCTGATGTGGGCCGACTGAGCAGCCTCGCGTCATGAACACTGCGACCGTACCCGCCGCCTTTGCCGCCTCGGTCCAGCGCCACGCTTCGCGCAGCGCTGTCATCGGCGAGGACGGCAGCGAGCTCAGTTACGCCGAGCTCGATCAGCTGCGCATCCATGCCGCGCGCGCGCTGCTGGCGCTGGGCGTGAAGAAAGGTGATCGGGTCGCGATCTGGGCACCCAACAGCGTGGAGTGGATCGTGGCCGGGCTGGCGATACACACGCTGGGCGCCGCGCTGGTGCCGGTGAACACACGGATGAAGGGCCAGGAGGCGGCTTACATCCTGGAACGCAGCGGCGCGCGCGTACTGTTCTGCGCCGGACATTTCCTCGGCCAGCACTTCCCCTCGCTGCTGTCCGAGCACTGGCCGCGGCCGCTGGAGCATGTGGTTGTGCTCGGCGACGCGCGCGACGGCGACACCGGCTGGCGCGCGTTCATGGCCCGTGCAGACGAGCAGACCACGGAACAGGTTCGCAACTACGAAGCGCAGGTGCAGCCTGACGACTGCATGGACATCATGTTCACCTCCGGCACGACGGGCCACCCCAAGGGCGTGGTGACTCATCACGCGCAGAATCTGCGCGTGATCGCCGAATGGTCCGCGGCTGTCGGACTCATACCCGACGATCGCTACCTGATTGCCAATCCCTTCTTTCATGCCTTTGGCTACAAGGTGGGTTGGCTCGGCGGCCTGCTGGCAGGCTTGACCGTACTGCCGCACGCGATATTCGACGCCGCGGCTATCCTCAAACGCATAGCGCGCGATCGCATCTCCGTGTTGCCGGGACCGCCGACGCTGTTCATCTCGCTGCTGAATGATCCCGCGCGCGCCAGCGCCGATCTCTCATCGCTGCGCGCCACGATTACCGGTGCGGCTGCCATCGCGCCGAGCCTGATCGAGCGCATCCGCGCTGAGCTTGGCTTCAAGGTGGTGCTGACCGGTTATGGCCTCACCGAAACCTGTGGCGTGGTTTCGCTGTGCGATGCGCAGGACAGCGCCGAAACCATTGCCCTGACCTCGGGCAAGGCGATCCCCGGGGTAGAGCTGCGCTGCGTCGATGCCGACAACCGGCCACTCCCGGCCGGCGAGTCAGGCGAGATCGTCGTACGCGGTTACAACGTCATGCAGTGTTACCTGGACAACGAAGCGGCGACACGTGAGGCGATTGATGCCGACGGCTGGCTGCATACCGGCGACATCGGCACGGTAGACGCGCAGGGCTACGTCCGCATCACCGACCGACTGAAGGATCTCTACATCACCGGCGGCTTCAACTGCTACCCGGCCGAGATCGAGCGGATGATGGCGGCACACCCGGCGATTGCCCAGGTCGCTGTCGTCGGTGTAGGCGACGAGCGCATGGGCGAGGTCGGCAAGGCCTATGTGGTGCTGCGACCACAGCACAGTCTCGACGAGAAGGCATTGATCGCCTGGTGCCGACAGCAGATGGCCAACTACAAGGTGCCGCGTTACGCCGAGTTCGTGGCCGCGCTGCCAACCAATCCTTCGGGCAAGGTCCTGAAGTACCAGTTACGCAATGACAAGCCGGCCGCCTGAAGCCGGCCTATTGGAGAAACGCAATGAGCGGAACACTCAAAGGCAAGATCGCGCTGGTCACTGGCGCTACTCGCGGCGCCGGCAAGGGGATCGCCGTGGCGCTCGGCGCGCAGGGCGCTACGGTTTACGTGACCGGGCGCTCGTTGAAGGAAGGCGATGCGCCGCTGCCTGGCACCGTGGGCGCAACAGCTGAGGCGGTCACTGCAGCGGGGGGCACCGGCATTGCGGTGGCCTGCGATCACACCGATGACACGCAGGTTGCCGCACTGTTCCAACGCATAGAGCGTGAACAGGGCCGTCTCGACATTCTGGTCAACAATGCCACCTTCCTGCATGACAACCTGATCGACAAGGGCGGATTCTGGAGCAAGCCGCTGGAGCTGGTGGACATCCTCGATGTCGGCCTGCGTTCCGCCTACGTCGCCAGTTGGCACGCCGCCAAGCTGATGGTGAAACAGAAGGACGGCCTGATTGCGTTCACGTCCAGCTTCGGTGCCAGTTGCTACATGCACGGCCCCGCTTACGGGGCGCAGAAGGTCGGTGTCGACAAGTTCGCAAAAGACATGGGCGTCGACTTCAAGCCACACAACGTCGCCGCCGTCTCGATCTGGATGGGCATGCTGCGCACCGATCGCACCAAGCGCGTGATGGACGCCGAGCCTGAGAAATACGCTGGCTTCTGGGAGATTGCGGAGACCCCCGAGTTCACCGGCGCGCTGATCGCAGCGCTATACACCGACCCCAAGCGTGCCGAGAAATCCGGGCAGGTCTGGATCGGGGCTGAACTGGCGCAGGACTACGGCATTACCGATGAAGGTCGCCAGCCGCCGTCGCACCGGCCGATGCTGGGCGCGCCGACGCCGCCCCACCCCGCGGTCGTCGAGTAAGCGGCGCAGCGCTTCAGGTCGGATTGCCGATCGGTTCGACATCGGCCGCCTTGCGCTCTCCGGAAAGATCTTCCAGGTAGTAGCGATTGCGGCCGGTGCGCTTGGCCTGATACAGCAAGGCATCGGCGGCTCGATAGGCTTCCGACAGGCTATGGTGCGGGCCAACGATGACCGCGCCCACGCTACAGGTGATGACGCCGGACTCGTTCTCCTGATGTTCGATGCCCAGCGCAGAGAACGCAGCTACCAGCTCCTCCATGCGCTTGCGCCCGGCTGCGGCATCACAGCCGTACAGCAGCAGCGCAAATTCCTCGCCGCCCAGACGGGCTGCCATATCCATCGCGCGGCGCGCAGAATGGGATAGCACCAGTCCGATCT
Organism: Solimonas sp.; assembly: GCA_041612095.1. Taxonomy (GTDB): domain Bacteria; phylum Pseudomonadota; class Gammaproteobacteria; order Nevskiales; family Nevskiaceae; genus Solimonas. The sequence goes on from JBFJJW010000005.1 coordinate 34,436, forward strand.
CGGCCAGCACGCCATCGCCGTACTCGTGGCCGTAGTGATCATTGACCTTCTTGAAATGGTCCAGGTCGATCAATGCAAACAGCTGCTTCTGCGTGCGGCCCCGCCCTAGCGCGCCGATCGCCAGCTCGTAGTGCTCTTCAAACGCGCGACGATTGCTAAGCCCGGTCAGCGAATCCCGGTAGGCCATCAGCGACAGCAGCACCCGCGCCGCCCATTGCCTGCGATAGGAAAGGCGCGCCCAGACTGTGGAAAGAAGCACGACCAGCAGCAGCACGGACTCGAACAGCCAGGTACCGGCATCGCGTGCGGCCATGGCCCCCTGCGCGGCGTACTGACCGAACACAATGATGACGGTGTAGCTGAGAATCAGGATCATGGATTGACCCGAGCTGAGCCGCGCCAGGGTCAGCACCGCAACCGGCACCACGATGCCGAGGGAGGGCGGTATCAGCAGGCCGGCACCTTCGCTGTGGTAGCGAATGAACTCGATACAGGCGGCCTCGACCACGAACGCTCCGATCAGCAGCCACTCGACCCAGCTTTCAGCCGGCCATCGCGGCAGCAGCAACGCCAGCGCAGTGAACAGCGGCACGATCAGGCCGAACTCCATGAACAGCATGAGATTCTCGGTCTGCTCGGCGCTGAATCGAAGCAGCGGCGTCCATACCGGCGCGCTGGCAAATAGCGCGATGGTCAGCAGGGTCAGGCTCAGGCGCGCCGCGAAGCTCGACAGGCGCATATAGCGCACGAACTCACGCTCCAGGCGCGCCGGGAAGTGATAGTTGCGGCTGGTGCCGTTGGCCAGGGCATCGAGCACCTGCACTTCATCGGCGGTAATGGTTTCGGCCAGCGCAAGATCCGCCAGCGGCTCCGGCACCGCACGGCGAAACAGAGAAAAGAAGCGGGGGC
>JBFJJW010000006.1:0-34960 GCA_041612095.1 Solimonas sp.
TCAGCGTTATATGCAGGAGCGTGCACGCATCCTCGCCGAACGTCCGCGCGAACAGCAGGAGGCCGAACTGCGCGAACTGCGTAGCCGCCACTTCAGCGAAGAGGACGCCGCCATCATCCGCGACGAAGAGGCTGCCGGCTTCTACCGCTACGGTCGGTCGCGACGTATCGGACGCGAGTGAACTCCGGCGGCTGTCGGGTTTGACGCCGCAGTGGCGGGCAAAACGCTACCATCGGCGGGTCAACCCCGGAGGCCAGATGAACGCACAGAACAATACGCACAGCATCGTCATTGGATACCTGCTGTGGATCATTGGGTTCATGGGCGCGCACCGCTTCTACTACGGCAAGCAGATCACCGGAACCCTCTGGTTCTTCACCCTGGGGCTGTTCTTCATCGGCTGGATAGTGGACCTGTTCCTGATCCCGTCCATGGATCGGTCGGCCGACCGCAGATACCGCCAGGGCGGTACCGACTACAGCGTCGCCTGGTTGCTGCTCACGTTTCTCGGCGTATTCGGCCTCCACCGCTTCTACATGGGCAAATGGGTAACCGGCCTGCTGTACCTGTGCACCGGCGGCCTGCTGCTGATCGGCGTGCTCTACGACTACTGGACGCTGAACGGTCAGATCAGCGAATTGAACACCGAAACGGCGCCGGCCTGAGGCCGGCACCTCAGAACAAGCTGGACTGCGCGCCATCGGCGTCTGGATCACGGAAGTTGCCGAGCCCGACGCCAACCAGACGATAGCGCTGACCTTCCTCGGCCCTTACCTTCGCACGCAGCGTCAACGCAATCCGGATCAGCGTATCGACTTCGGCGGGGGGTCGCTCCGGGGTATGGCTGCGCGTGAGAATGCGGAAGTCTGCAGTCTTCAGCTTGAGCACCACGGTCCGTGCTACACGCGGCGTCTTGCGGGCGGCCTGCCAGACCTTCTCGGCGAGTCGGCGGATATGCGGATCCAGCTCCGACAACGGCAGGTCCTCGGCGAACGTGTCCTCGGCCGAAACTGACTGTACCGGCTGGTCGGGCCGCACCTCGCTGTGATCGATCCCCTGCGCCAGTTCACTCAGCCGCCGACCATAGCGACCCAGCAACTGCTCGAGTTCCAGCACCGGGCGCGCACGCAGCTGCGCCACGGTGCGAATACCGAGGCGCTCCAGCTTGCCGTCCATGACCTTGCCCACCCCGGGGATGCGGCCCACCGGCAGCGGCGCAAGAAACGACAGCACCTGCTCAGGCCGTATCACGAACAGTCCATCCGGCTTGCGCCAGTCGGAGGCGATCTTTGCCAGAAACTTGTTGGGCGCAACGCCAGCAGAGGCCGTCAGATTGATCTCCTGCCGTATCTGCTCGCGAATCATCTTCGCGACCGCCGTAGCGGTAGGCAGATTCAGATGGTTGCGGGTCACATCCAGATAGGCCTCGTCCAGCGACAGCGGCTCCACCAGGTCCGTGTGCGCCAGAAAGATGGCGCGCGCCTGACGCGATGCCGCGCGGTAGCGCGCGAAGTCCGGCGGCACGAATACGGCATCGGGACACAGCGCCTCGGCGCGCAAGGCCGGCATCGCCGAGCGCACACCGTAGCGGCGCGCCTCGTACGAAGCCGCGCATACGACCGAACGTGCGCCACGCCATGCCACCACGACCGGCCGGCCGCGCAGCGAGGGGTCGTCGCGTTGTTCCACGGAGGCGTAGAACGCGTCCATGTCGATATGGATAATCTTGCGCACTCGGGGCAGTCGACGATTCGGGGAACTGTTTGCAGAATCCGGGCATCGTACTATCCCCAATCCAGGGCTTTTCCGTACCCAGTCGATCCCCCATGCGTCGAAGCATCTACCTCACAAGTCTTTTCCTGACGTGCGCCGCAGTCGCTGGATGCGCCTCGGCGCCGCTCCCGCCGACACCGCGCTGTGTCGGGGCCTGCAATACGCATACGGAAGGCTACGAATGGGCGCAGCGCGCCGATCTCCAGGATGACCGTGTCTGCAGCGAATACACCGAAGCCTTTGCCGCGGGCTGCCGGGATGGCGTCGAGGATCGGAATCAGTTGCGGCGAGGCGCACGCGGCATCTGACCGATGCGTATGCGGCGCGGAGGAGTCTGGTCGCAGGCATGCCGAACACCCGCCACCCCAGTGAAGAGCGCTACGCGCCCTTCACTGGCTATTTTCAGGCAGCCCTGGATTGCGACTTCCGGTCGATGCCGTCGATGAAGCGCTGCACCTGCGTCTCGGCGTCTTCGCGACTGACGCCGTAACGCTCCTGGACCAATCCGGTCAGACGCTGCGCATGACCTTCGACACGCAGAAGCTCGTCATCCGTGAGTTTGCCCCAAGTATCCTTGGCGCGGCCTATCAACTGCTTCCATTGACCCTTTAGCGTATCGCTGTTCATCTGATTCTCCGATGGCGGGGGGAGTGACACGAGGTCACGGGGTCAATCTGCGCCCCCAGCGCTTAATCGGTCGTGAACCCTAGCGCGGGCAGCTGACGATGGCATCGGCATCGACGGCAGCGCGTTGTGCACGCGCGACGTCGGCAATCTGGTTTGCGATGGCCGCAACCGCGCGCTGGTAGCCCTGCACAAGTGCGGCATCATCACCTGCAACGCGCTCGCTGATGCGGCTTTCACAGGTCGTGCGCCGACCGCTGGCGTCGACCAGACTCCACAACGCGGCGACATCCACACGATGCCCCGGCCAGGCGTCGAACCGCTGCAGGACCACGCGCAGGCGCTGGACGGGCAGGTCCGCCGCCGCCGGCAAGCCATACACATCCCGCGCCCCCAGCAGCTGCTGTAGCTGCACGCTGAGGGCATTGCGCCATTCGTCCGGTAACGGTGCAATCCATTGCGCCCTTTCGACCGGCGCCAGCTCGCCAGCGCCCTGGCGAACCACCAGATTCTGTACGTCCACCTGGGCCGGCACGCGTACCGGCATCACCTCGATCAGCTCGTCGCGAGGCTGCGCGGGCGCAGCCAACGCCGGCGACAACAACGTGTAGTACCGGATGCTTGGCGCAGTCGAACAGGCGGACAACGCCAAGATCGCAAGCCCTGCGCATACCGCAAGCGGGATCGGGTTACGGCTCATGGCGCAGGCTCCTCGGCGGTCGGGCTCGTTGGCTGGGCGGCGGGGGCCACCGGTTTCGGCGCGACATCGACCGACTTGCCGAACACCAGCGATTCCGGATGTCTCTGCAGATAATCGGCCAGACCCCGGAGCGCGCGCGCCGCGCGCTCAAGCTCGGTCAGCGCGCGACTCATGTCCTGTGGCAACCCGGTGTCCTGCGACAGCGCGTCCGTCGCCGACTCCAGCGTGCGCTGCGCCTCGTGCAAGGTGCGCTTGGCCTGCGGCGCAAGATCGGCGTCCAGCTGCTTGAGGAGGCTGTCGGCGCTGCCCAGGGCATCGCGCGCATTGCGGCCAATGTCACCGAACGGAACGTCGTTGAGCTTGCTGACGATATCCGCGATCTGAGTCTGCAGCATCGCCAGACTGCCACGCTCGGTCGGCACCTCGAACGGCTCCACCGAGATTCCGACGCTGGCAGCCTTGGCCTTGGGCAGCATGTCGAGCGCGATGTACAACTGCCCGGTAATCAGATTTCCGGTGCGCAGCTGGGCACGCAGGCCGTCGCTGACCAGCCGGCTGAAGACGTCAGCCACGGAGCGCTCACGATCGCCACCCTTGCTGAGGCTGTCATAGGCGCTGCCCAGCCGCTGCGGATAGATGGTGGCCATGACCACGCCGGTGAACGCCTTGCGGCCACGGTGATACTCGATATGCACCGCATCGACCTGACCCAGCTCGATACCGCGGAAATCGACCTCGGCTCCGGCCTCCAGACCGCGCAGCGACTCGTCGAACCGCATGCTGATGCGCATCGGCGGCCCGCCTGCCGGTGCCATGGCCGACGCCTTGTCGGGATATAGGACGAAGGTGCTGTTGGCCACCGCCGGTACCGCGCCCTCTTCCTCGTTGCCACTGCGTCCGAACGCAATGCCGCCGATGAGGACACTGGCCAGTGACTGGGTATTCAGTTCCAGCCCCGCGGCACCGACGCGCAGATCGACTCCGCCAGCGTTCCAGAAATGTACATCCTGGGTCACGAAGTGGTCGTAGGGTGCGTCGACAAACACCTGCAGCGTGACCCCGCCGCCGTTGTCGTCCAGCTTGGCCGCCACGACGCGGCCAACCGGAATGCGCCGGAAGTAGACGGGCGAACCAATGTCCAGCGAGCCCTGATCCGCGGCCTTGAGAATGAACCGCTGCCCCTTGCGGTCGCTGGTTACGGCGGGGGGAACTTCCAGGCCCTCGAACTCGTGGCGCTTGACCTCCGACTGACCAACGTCGACGCCGATGTAGGCACCGGACAGCAGAGTGTTGAGCCCCGATACCCCGCCGGTATCGATGCGCGGGCGCACGACCCAGAAGCGGGTATCGTCCACAGCGATATCACCGGCTTCGCCGCTGAGCTCGACAGTGACCAGCACGCGCTGAAAATCGTCCGTCAGCAGGATGCTGCGCACCTTGCCGATGACAACCTCCTTGTACTTGACCTCGGTCTGGCCCGGCTCCAGTCCTTCGGCAGAACTGAAACTGATGGTGATGATCGGACCTGAGGTAATCAGTGCGCGCACCACCAGAACAACGCCGGCAATTGCGGCGACCAGCGGCACCAGCCAGATCAAGGACGGCGCAAAATGGCGTGTAGGCCGCAGCACCGGCTGCGCCACGCCGGCGGGTCGTTGCGGCTCTGGAGATGCGCCCTGGTCAGTCATGTCGATTCCATTCCTGTCTCGGCGTAGGGTACCCGCCTTGCCGAACCGCCTGATACCGGGGTATCCCAGATCAGACGCGGGTCAAAGCTCATCGATGCCAGCATCGTCAGCACCACCACGCCCGCAAACGCTACCGCACCGCCGCCCGGGAGCACCAGCGCAAAGCCGCCGAAACGCACCAGCCCCACCAGCAGCGCCACGACAAATACATCCAGCATCGACCAGTGGCCAATGAAATCGATGAACCGGTAGAGCTTGGCGCGTTCGCGCTGCGCCCAGTTCGTGCGTCGCTGCACGCTGACCAGCAGCGCCGCCAGCGAGCCGATCTTGAGCAGCGGCACGACGATGCTGGCCACGAAAACGATGATCGCCAGGTCGTAGGACCCCCCACGCCACAGCCGCACCACGCCGCTGAGGATGGTTTCATCTACCGCGCTGAAGAACTCGGTGGCCTGCATGATCGGCAGCAGATTCGCCGGCAGATAGAGTATCGCCGCCGCCAGCAGCAGGGCCCAGGTGCGGCCCACGCTATGGTGCCGGCGTCGCTCCAGCCGAGTGCCGCAGCGGGGGCAGTGGGCCTGCTGTCGGGCGCTGATCGCCGCCACCGCCGAGCAGGTCAGGCCGCAGCCGTGGCACCGGATCATCCCGAGTTCAGCGGCGCTGGCTACATGCTGTGGACTCATCATGCGCATCGATCCGCGTAATCCCACAGGGCTTCAGGATCGACGCTGGACAGTGCCGTCATCAGCAGCGTCAGCACCGCAAACGCCCATAGTCCCGGGCCCGGAGCAACCTCCGCGAGACTGGCCAGTTTGACCACCGATACCAGCACGCCCAGCATGAACACTTCGACCATCCCCCAGGGCCGCATATAGCGCAGCGCATGCATGGCCCGGGCAAATCCCGGCGGCCTGTAGCCGGCCCTGAGCGGAATCAGCAGCCACAGCATGGTCAGCATCTGCAGTAGCGGAAAGAAGAACAGGCTCGTCGCCGCCACGATTGCAACGAAACTGATGCCGCTGTCGTAAGCCGCCACGATGGCGCCCCACAGCCCAATCGAGTTGCGCGTCCTTTGCAGCTCCATCTCCACGATCGGATAGGCGTTGGCGATCGCAAACACCACCAGCCCAGCCAGGGCAAGCGCCAGCATGCCGTCCAGATTCAGGGGCCGATCGGCATACAGCACTGCGTCGCAACGCAGGCAGCGCGCCGTTGCGCCCTTAGGCAGCGGCTGCCGCGCATGTACCGCATCGCAGTACTCGCAGATAACCAGATCTTGAGAACGCATGGCACTCACACTCGCGCGGTTTCAGCGCCGAGGCCGATCATGCCTGCGCGCCGGCCGAAGCAGAAGGGCCGGCGAATGACCGGCCCCTTGCGGCACAACCGTGGGGTCTAGCGGCGATTCCCGGCACCCTTCGCCTTGCTCGCCTTCAAGCCGCGCCGCTCCAGCAACGGCTCGATCTTCGGGTCGCGGCCGCGAAACTCCCGATACAGCACCATTGCCTCTTCGCTACCGCCTCGCGACAGCAGCGTCTTGCGGAAGTGCTCGCCGTTCTCGCGCTTGAGCCCACCTTGCTCGCGAAACCACTCCACGGTGTCGGCGTCCAGTACCTCGCTCCATATGTAGGAGTAGTAGCCTGCCGAGTACCCTCCGGCGAAGATATGACTGAAGTAGGTGCTGCGATAGCGGGGCGGTACTGCTTCAAGATCCACGCCTGCCGCGCGCAGCGCATCCGGTTCGAAACGGCGCACATCCTGCAGGGGTTCGCCACCGCTGAGCTGATGCCAGGCCTGGTCCAGCAACGAGGCCGCCAGATATTCGGTAGTGGTGTAGCCCTGATTGAAGGTTTCGGCAGCCTTGACGCGGTCAACCAGCGCCTGCGGCATGGCGGCTCCCGTCTGGTAGTGCCGGGCGTAGTTGGCCAGCACTTCCGGGTACAGCGCCCACATCTCGTGCACCTGCGAGGGATACTCGACGAAATCACGTGGCACGGCCGTGCCGGAAAACATCGGGTAACGCACCTTCGAGAACAACCCGTGCAAGGCGTGACCAAATTCGTGGAACAGCGTATTGACCTCGTCCATGGTCAGTAGCGCCGGCTCGCCCTCCGGCGGTTTTGGAATGTTCAGATTGTTGACCACCACCGGCCGGCCACCGAGCAGATCGGATTGCTGCACCAGGCTGTTCATCCACGCACCGCCGCGCTTGCTGGTTCGCGCGTAGTAATCGGCATAGAACAGGCCCAACGGGCTGCCATCGGCCTCGAACACCTCGAACACGCGCACTTCCGGCAGATACGTCGGGATGTCCGTGCGTTCCTTGAATGTCAGCCCGTAGAGACGGTTGGCAAAGTAGAGCAGCCCATCATGGAGCACCCGGTTGAGCTCGAAATACGGCTTCAACTGCGACTCGTCGAAGTCATAGCGCTGCATGCGCAGCTGCTCGCTGTAGTACGCCCAGTCCCAGGGCGCGAGGGTGAACGGCGGCTGCCCGGCCTTGCGCGCCTCGGCGTTGATCAGTTTCTGCAGCAGCTTGGCTTCCTCGCGCGCATTGGCCACTGCCGGAGGTGCCAGCTCGCGCAGCATCTTCATGACCGCGTCCGGCGTGCGTGCAGTTTGCTCCTGTAGCTGATAGGCAGCATGCGTGGAGTATCCGAGCAGGCCCGCGCGCTCGGCACGCAGCTGTGCGATCCGCGCCAGCACGTCGCGGTTATCGAATTCGTTCCCGCGATTGCCGCGGTTGATCGAGGCCAGAAACAGACGCTGCCGCAGTTCTCGGTTACGCAGCTGGGCCAGCGCCGGCTGCCCGGTCGGCAGTTGCAGCTGCAACGCCCACCTTCCCTCTGCGCCCAGGGCCTTGGCCGCCTCTGCAGCCGCACTCACGGCGTCGGCCGGCAGCCCGTCCAGCTCAGCCACGGCATCGACGATCACAGCCGACGCGTTGCCGTCTTTCAGCAGGTTCTGCTTGAACGTCGTTGTCAGCGTTGAAAGCTCTTCGTTGAGCGCTCGCAGCCGCATCTTGCCGGCATCATCGAGCTGCGCGCCCGCCCGCACGAAGCGAGTGTGGTAGCGCTCCAGCAGTCTCCGGGACTCCGGGTCCAGCTGCAGCGCGTCGCGTTGCTCAAACAGCGTACGGACGCGCGCGTACAGGGCCGCATCCAGGTAGATCGTGTCTCCGTGCGCGGATAGCTGCGGCGCCAGCGTCTGTTCCAGCGCCTGAATCCGGGGATTGGTGTTCGAAGAGGCGAGATTGTAGAAGACCGTGGAAACGCGGCTCAGCAGTTGGCCCGAGCGCTCCATGGCTTCAATCGTGTTGGCAAAACTCGGTGGCTCCGGATTGGCGGCGATCGCTGCGGTTTCCAGCAGCTCCTCCGCCATGCCGGCCTCGAACGCGGGCAAGTAGTGCTCGTCACGGATGCGATCAAAGGCCGGCACCCGGTACGGCAAGCTGCTTTCAGCCGCGAACGGGTTGTCGCTGGACAAGGCCGGCCGCTCGGGACCTGGAGATAGCGGCGCGCCGGCGCAGGCCCCCAGGGTCAGGGCCGAGATCAGGGTGGCGACGGGCGTGGATTTCATCGAGGCTCCCAAATTCATCTGAGTAAAGCCGGCAGCCGCGGAATGCAGGCTCTACGGCGGGTAAGGCCTCGATCTTACCCCGAGGCGCGTGGCCAGCGGTTCCGGCCGCCGCCGCCGAGCTGCCGGGGTCGCAAGCGCAGCGGCAGCGCCATGATCTCCCAGATAGGATACCGTTGACACGGGTTGTGTCCGGCATGGCTGCACCACAGGCGACCTGCCGACCCTTATGGCACCGTCTTCTGGAGCGGCTGACGCACGCAGCGTTCAATTTCCCATGGCCACACGAGCAGACGGCATTCATCACCCCCTGACCGCAGGCACCGCTGCTGCCTGTGGACTGGCGCTGGCGCTGGCCACGACCGGGTGCGCGCTGTCGCCGACCCCGGCAGCGGAAGATCCACCGGCTACGGCAACTGCGGACCGAGCCCCCGACACGATTGCAGCTGCACCGGAAGTTGCCACCGAAAGCCGGCGCTACCACGGCTGCATACGCCAGTCTGCCGACGAGATCATGGTCGTCGACGACACCGAAGCGTTGCTGGAAGAAACCGGCTGCCGCGCCGCACTGTGGCTGGACGGTCTGTTTGGCGCCGATGACATGGCCGCGGCGCAACGCACCCGCGGCAGACTGGAAACCTCGATCTCGCACTCGCAGTTCGAGGGCACCAAGACGCGTACACGGCTGCGGGTACGGTTTGATCTGCCCAACATCAAGGAGCGGTTGTCGGCCTTTGTCGGCCGTGAAGATGAAGAGAGCTTCGTGCGTGGCCGCAACGAAGGCTTTGCCTTGCGTTCGCAGTTCCCCAGAGTCGGCGACGAGGACCAATGGCTGGCGGGCCTCGGCTACTCGCTACCGGACACCGAGCGACTGCAGACCGATGTCCGCGTCGGCGCCGCCGGCCTCAGCCATCCGCGCGTGTTCGTGCAGGGGCGCCTGCACTACAACCTCTATGCGGATGCAGCCAATCTGCTGTACGTGCGGACCACGCCGTTCTGGAACAGCATGATCGGCTTCGGCATCACGAGCGGCTTTGACTACAACCACGTACTGACGCCCGCCCTGCTGGCACGCTGGGCCAACGTTGGCACGGTCAGCGAGAAGACCGACGGCCTCAACTGGTTGTCCGCGGTGATCCTTTATCAGAATCTGCGCGAGCAGCGCGCGATGGCCTACGAAACCTTTGTGCGCGGACAGACTCACGCTGCCGAGCCCATCTACGAGTACGGCGCGCGCACGATCTACCGCCATCCGCTGATCGCCAATCGGCTCTACGGCGAGTTCGTGCTCGGGTACAGTTTCCCGCGCACCGACCCGACGCTGAACCGCAATGGATCCTATGAAGTCGGATTCGGGCTGGAACTTCCGTTTGGACGCAACTGAGGATTCGAACCCCTGATGAGCCCTACCGCCGATGCCACCTCACCCGCTGCCGCTCTCGATTTCATGGTTCGCAGGGACGACCTGCGCCAGGTCAGGTGCCTGCCGGTTGCATGCCCTCAACCCGGTGCGGACGAGATTCTGCTGGAAGTGGAGCGCTTTGCCCTGACGGCAAACAACATCACCTACGCGGTCTTCGGCGAGGCGATGCAGTACTGGGCTTACTTTCCGCGAGTCCAGGGCTGGGGATGCGTTCCGGTCTGGGGCTTCGCGCGCGTGCTGCAATCGAATGTCCCAGCCGTCGAGGTCGGTGAGCGCGTGTATGGCTACCTGCCGATGTCCACGCACCTGTGCCTGCAGCCACAACGCCTCTCGCCGCTGGGCTTCACCGACGGCACCGCACATCGCGCCAAACTGCCGGCGGCCTATCAGCGCTATAGCCGCATCAGCCGCGACCCACGCCATGACATCGCCCACGAGGACCAGCAGGCGCTGTTGTGGCCCTTGTTCATGACTTCGTTCCTGATCGCGGATCTGCTGGCGGAGCACACCCTGTTCGGCGGCAAGGCGGTGCTGCTGTCCAGCGCGTCCAGCAAGACCGCGCTGGGCCTCGCTCAGTGCCTGCAAGCCTCCAGACCTGGTAACTGCCGGATCATCGGCCTGACGTCAGCTGCCAATCGCGGCTTCTGCGAGCGTAGCGGCTACTACGACCAGGTGCTCGAGTACGGCGCGCTGCCGACGCTGGATGCCAGCCTCGACTGCGTGTATGTCGACATGTCGGGGAATGGCCGCCTGCTGCACGACCTGCACCACCACTTCGGCGAGCATCTGCGCTACAGCTGCATGGTCGGGGGCACGCACTGGGAGCAGCGCGAGACCCAGCACGCGCTGCCGGGCGCCAAGCCGACGTTCTTCTTTGCGCCGGACCGCATCCGCAAGCGCCAGCAGGACTGGGGGCCGGGCGGTGTCGAGCAACGCTTTGCACAGGCCTGGCAAGGCTTCCTGCCAACGGTGTCGGGCTGGCTGCAGATTGCACGGGCGCAGGGCGCGGCTGCCGTGGAGGCCCGCTACCGCGAACTGCTGGAGGGACGGACGCCCCCGGAAACTGGACACATCCTGCGGCTCTGATATGACCGTTGGTCGGCCGCTGTCAGGGCGCGCCTACGTTCGGCTTCAGGAATGACCCCACAGGCGCACCGCTGATCGGCGACACGCTGCGACTGATCGGCGCCGACAGTGGCGGCCGGCAATTCGACACTATGCTGTGGCACTTTCCATTCTCGGAACGATCATGTTCGGGATTACGACCCGCAAATCGTCGCAGCCGGTTGTCGAGCGCCTGCCGGCTCCGTTCCTGTGTATTGCCACCGCTGCGGAATCCCTGCGAGATCGGGAGGGGCTGGACGCCGTGCGCCGGCAGCTGCCGGACGGCCGCCGCTGCCAGGTCATGCTGATCGACAATCTGGAGGCTGCCGAGGCTGCACGCGCCGATTATGTGCTTTCGCTGTTCTGCGAGCCGCAGCGACTGAACACGATTGCCGACGCCGTTCATCAAGCACGCCTTGAAGGCAGCGACACGGTACTAGTCGTGGCTGTTCAACCACAGCAGTTGACCCATCTCGGTCGCTGGCTCGAGGCGCGCGCACAATCGGGGCGGCTCAGTGGCGTGCGCCTGATCGTCGCCGCCGAGATCGACGGCATCGCCCAACAGTTGCCCGAACGTCTGCGCCCCGTACTCGAGGACAATGTGATCCGCATGCCGATGGCGGCCGAGATCGAGGACAGCGAGCAGCTCAACTACTACTCCTTCAGCCCACAGGCGCACGCGCTGATCGCGCGTATCCGCGGCTACGCGCAGAACGGCATCAACCGTGTATGCCTGCTCGGCGGCCCCGGCAGCGGCAAGACCTCACTGGCCTATTTCTATTACCTGACCCGCGATCGCGGCCGCTTCGTTTCAATCAATCTTGCCGCCGAGAACACCGGCGACAAGGCGGCGGTGAAATCGCTGCTCTGCGGTCATGTCAGCGGCGCCTTTCCCGGCGCCGGCGCCCGCACCGGTGCCTTTACCCATGCTCGCGACGGCGTTTGTTTCCTCGATGAAAGCCACCAGATCTCCGGTGCCGTCATGGAGGTGCTGATGGAGGCGCTCGACAGCGGCCAATACCTGCCATATGGCGCTTCCGCCAAACAGCCACTGGACTCTGCGCTGCTGTTCGCCAGCAATCGTAGCTGGAGCCAACTGCAAGCCGCGGTCAATCTCGACGAGTTCACGCGCCTGGGCGCGGCCATCATTCAAGTCCCGCCACTGGCCGAGCGCGAAGAGGACATGATTGCCGTCGCGGCCACTACGCTGGCACGGCTTGCCACACGCTGTCGCAGCTGGATGCCGCCGGAAGGCTGCACTGCCGAGGCCTGGTCACGGCTGCGGGAAGCCCGCTGGCACGGAAATGTGCGTGGCCTGATCCGCGTGCTCGAGTCCGCATTCGTCGACACCGCCTGCGAGCCAGGCAATCCGCTGATCGAGGTGTCGGCCGTCGAACAAGGCCTGCTGCGCTGGGAACCGAAGTCGCACCCCAGCTACGCGCTGTACGCCGCTGCCTGACACCGCTTCGCCTCAGGGCCAGCGCACCACGCTGGCAAGCCGTGTCACGCCTGAGCTAGTCTGGTCTTCCTTCTTCCCGCGCGAGCACAGTGTGTCCTGCAGCGACGTCCGCCTAGACAAATGGCTGTGGTCTGCCCGCTTTCACAAGACACGCAGCCTGGCCAAGGCGGCCATCGACCGTGGCCACGTTCGCTGCGCCGGCGAGCGCTGCAAGGCAGGCAGAAACGTACTGCCGGGCATGCGGTTGCGCATCCGCCTGGGCTACTCCGAAATCGAAGTCGACGTCCTGGCTCTGTCCGAGCAGCGGCGAGGCGCGGCCGAGGCACGACTGCTGTACGCGGAGACGGCCGCCAGCGTGGAGCAGCGCGAGCGAGCCTCACAGGCGCGGCAACTGGCCGCAGCTCCCATCAGCGAAGAATGCCCCACCAAGAAGCAGCGCCGTGAGCTGCAACGCTTCAAGAACATGTTGTCTGAGTGATCGGCACGATGCTGCGCGCAATCATCGCGTGTCTGTTGGGGGGACTGCTCGGCGGCTGCGCGCACCTGCCGTCACTGCAGCCGACGCCAGCAGCGCAGGTCGGCGTCAGCGATGGCGTCCTCTGGTACACCGGGGCGTTTGCCGAAGCCTCGTCACTGCAGCGGCTGTTCGCACTTTATGAGGCACAACCCACGCCGCCCAGTCGGCTGCGCATCGATTCGCCAGGTGGCGACGTCGCGCTGGCACTGGAACTCGGCGAGTGGGTTCAGGACCGGCATCTGGACGTGGAAGTCGTGGGCGAGTGCGCCTCCTCATGCGCCAACTATGTTTTCACTGCTGGCCAGCGCAAGTTCCTGCATCCGGACAGTGTGCTGATGTGGCACGGCGGCGCCTTTCAGCAGTCGCTGGAGGACGATGCCGTGGAGCGCGGCCCCGCTGTCTACCAGGCGCTGCGGGCCTGGCGGCAGCGCGAGCTCGCGTTCTTCAAACGTTCGGGGGTTGACCCTCTGATTACCGTGTACGGTCAGCTGCCGGATTGGGCGCCGCTGGTCACCGCTGGCGGCTACACGGGTTACGACTACGCGCTGGAGCACCTGGCGTACTTCGGCGTCCGCAATATCGAGGAGCTTGGCGGCCGCTGGGAGCCACAGCGTCTGCGCCCCGAATCACGGGTACTGCGGGTTGCAGTTGATCCTGAGCTGCTGTGCGCGCGGCAACTGAAACTGGCCGGTGAATGACAAAGGCCCCGTCCGCCTGCTGCGGCGAACGGGGCCCAGAACGTCCGGCCTAGCCCTCCGTGTCTGTCTTCAGACGCAGATCACTGCGGACATCCTTGACGCCCTTGACGCGCTTGGTCACGTCAACGGCCTGGGCGATCTGAGCGGAAGACGTGGCGAAGCCGGAAAGCTGCACGACCCCGTTCAGGGTCTCGACGTTGACGTCCAGAGAATTGAGATTCTTCTCCGCCAACAACGCGGCCTTGACCTTGGTCGTCAGCGCTGCGTCGGCGGCGTACTGACCGACCTCGTTGGCGACCTGCTTCGGGGTGGACTCGGCCATTGCCCCCAACGGGGCCGCGGACACGGCAACAAAGCTTGCGACGGCAATCATTCTGAAGTTCATTGACACTCTCCTTGTGCAAATCGACTCTCGCGTCGGCCAGGTATGCGCCAAGCGTGAATCGGTTGAGATGCGATCACCGCAAACTGCAGAAACCGCTCCAGACGTGCCTCAATCAAGAGCGCACTACAGCCGGGTTTAGGCTGTGCCGGCAGTCTGCTGCGACGTCAATGAACTCGTACTGAACCTCCGCATCCTGCCCTGCCGTTCTTTGCTTATGCTTTTTGAACGCAGGCTGACCGGTGCAAGCCGGGTGATCGCTACAATGACCACCGATTCATTCATGTCGCATCTACGGACTCACCGAAGTGACTATTGCAGAGCTTCCCATCACCAACGCCGCAGGGCTGTCGGAGGACGATATTGCCGAGCTCAATCGGCGCTACGCCCCGCTGCACTTCGAGGAGCGGCTGCAGCAGCTCTATCGTGACTTTGATCCGGACAAGGTGCTGGTCACTTCCTCGTTTGCGGCGACCTCCGCCTACTTCCTGCATATTGTTTCGCGGATGCGGGCTTCGCAGCGTATTGCCTTCATCGATACCGGCTTTCATTTCGCAGAAACCCTCGCGTACAAGCAGTACCTGATCGAGTTGTTTGGGCTCGACGTGTTCGACGTCAAGGCGGAGGACTGGCAGCACCAGTTCACCGTCGATGATCGAACCTACGAAAAGAGCCCTGATTTCTGCTGCTCGGTGAACAAGGTGCAGCCGCTTGACGCAATCAAGCCGAACTTCCACATCTGGGTCTCGAGCCTGATGGGCTGGCAGACCGAGCACCGCGCCGGGCTCAATATCTTCGAGCTGCGCCGCGGCATGGTGAAGTTCAATCCGATGATCGACGTGACGCGCCAGCAGCGCGACGCGTACATCCTCGAGCACAACCTGCCCTTTCATCCGCTGGTAGCCAAGGGGTATTCCTCGATCGGTTGCACCCACTGCACCGTCGCCGGTGAGGGCCGCGCCGGGCGCTGGCTGGGCAAGCCCAAGACCGAATGCGGCCTGCACCTGTAGGCACACCGGCACCGCGGGCAGCGTCGTTCAGTCGGGATTCATGCCAACGCGCTTGAATAGCGCGCTACTCAAGGGGGATACCCAATGAACAAGCTGATTCCGCTGGTGCTGCTGTGCGCGGTGACCGTGGCGCCACCCCTGGCGGCGGAAAGCCTGAGTATCGACACCGAGTTCGGCTCCGTCGTTCTTACCGATAACGAACGCGAGGTGCTGCGTGAACATTACCGCACACAGCCGTCCGTTGCCCCTGACGGCAAGCCGCTGAACAAGGGCATGCAGAAGCGTCTGGAAAGGGGCAAGGCGCTACCTCCTGGCTGGCAGAAGAAGATCGCCCGCGGTGAGCCGGTTCCTGACGACATCTGGCGCTATCACGAACCGCTGCCCGGATCGGTGATTCGCCGCCTGCCACCGCAGCCGCAAGGCGTTGTCACCGTACGTATCGATAACAAGATACTGCGCGTGATCGAGGCCACCCATGTGATTCTCGACGTCTTCGACCTGATCTGAGTCCACCCATGACCCGCCTGCGAGCTACCGCCACCGTTGCGCTGCTGCTGTTGTTGTCCGCCTGCTCCAAAGTAACGCCCGAGAACTACGCCAGGCTCGAAAGCGGCATGACCCGCGAACAGGTCTATGCGGTGCTGGGCAAGCCGGACGAGGTCTCAGGAAGCGGCGTCGGCAAGCTGACGATGAGTTCCGAACTGTGGGAGGGCAAGGCGCATCGGGTAACCGTGACCTTCGCCGGTGACCGCATCGTGCTGAAGAACATCCAGGCAGCCGATTCGCGCTAGCAGCTGGCCGGCACCCGACGGCCGCTAGCGGCGATAATGCGTCAGGTTCATTCATCGTCCGCCTGCGCCATGAGTCGTATTGTTGATGCGGTAACCGCCGTCCTGCTGGTTGACGGAGAGCTGCTGGTCGCCCGTCGTCAGCCGTTCCTCCGCGCCTTCCCCGGCTTTCACGCCTTCCCCGGCGGCAAGGTCGACGCTGAAGACAGTGACGGAGTCGCACTGCCGGGGATCTGTTCGCAACAAGACCCACGCCTGCTACGCGCGCTGCTGCGCGAGGTGCAGGAAGAACTGAGCTATGACCTGGCCGCCGCAATGCACAGCGGCGAGGTCCTCAGCCTGCGCCATCTGGGCGTGGCCCTGACGCCACATCCGGCCCCTCTGCGCTTCAACACGCACTTCTTTGCCATCCAGCTGCGTAGCAAGCCGGCACTCACGTACGACCCCCAGGAACTTGCCGCCATCGACTGGGCAACCCCGGCGTCGTGGCGCGAGCGCTACGAGGACGGACAGCTGCTGGTGGCGCCGCCGACACTGGCGGTCATCACCGCACTGGCCGCCGAGGGACCCGCCACAACCCACGTGCCCGGCCTGCACTTTGACGAGCGCCCCTACCAGGGGCTGCCGCTGATCGAGATGCAGCACGGCGTGCGCCAGATTCTGGTGCGATCAAACACCATTCCGCCCGCACAGCACACCAATTGCTTCCTGTTGGGCGATAGCCAGTCGCATCGCGTACTGGTCGACCCCTCGCCGGCCGACGCCGCCGAGATGGAGCGCCTGCTGGAGCTGGTCGGCCATTACGGGATTCACGAGATATTCCTGACCCACCACCATCCGGATCACCGCGAACGCGCCAATGTCATGGCGCGGCGGCTGCAGGTGCCGCTGGGCATGTCCAGCGACACCCAGAACCGGATATTTCAGAAAACCGGCGGGCGCTACTTTGACGACCTGCCCGCCGTGAACACCTACCGGGAGGGCGATGTGATCTGCCGCTGGCTGGGGCGCGCAGTGCGGGTCTACGAGGTTCCCGGTCACGACGAGGGGCAGTTGGCGCTGATGCCGGATGACCGCGCCTGGTGCATCGTCAGCGATCTGATCCAGGGCCTCGGCACGGTGGTTATTGCCAAGCCGGAAGGCGACATGCGCAAGTACTTCGAATCACTGCGCAGAGTCGTCGCGTTGCAGCCCAAGGCCATCTATCCGTCGCATGGCATGGGGCTGGGCACCGCGTATCGGCTGCAGGAGACGCTGAACCATCGCCAGCTGCGAGAAAAGCAGGTGCTGGCGCTGCACCATGCCGGCAAGAGTGTTGCCGAGATGCTGCCGCTGATCTACGCCGATGTGGACCCGCGCTTGATGCCGCTGGCACAGATGAATATCGAAAGCCATCTCGACAAGCTGCGCGCCGAGGGCGTGATCACCGAGGTGGCCAGCTGAACGGTGCTCGGCGCCTTCAATCCGGCAGCAGGCTCATTCGCAGTTCGGGTTTGCCGTCCTTGAGGTGCTCGATTTTCACCGGCACGTAGTCACGCGACGGCGCCAACCAGTAGCGGTAGGTCTTCCGCGGATTGTCGACCCGCTCCACCCGCAGCGCCTCAAACCGCCCTGCCGGCGTATCAACGGTTTCGAGACCGATGATCGCGAATCGATAGCTGCGAATGCTGTCGTCATCGACCAGTGCAAACTCGGCCTCGGGCACTGATGCCTGGTCGGCATTGCGCATGACCCACAGGCGCACGGCCTCGCGGATCACGAAGCGATCGTAGGCAAGGCCCGGCAGGCTGCGCTGACTCAAGGTGCCATTGCGCAGCAGGCGCACGGTGTCGGTCTTCCAGTCAAACTCCAACGAGAAGTTGTCCTTCTTGCGCTTGTCGTTCTGGTAGGAGAAGCGCCGCGCCCGCACCTCGCCGTCGACGATGCAGAACTGACTGGACTCGCTCGGCGCGCCATAGGTCCAGCGCACCAGCGCGATCGGGTCCGTCGTGGACTCGTATATGTAGCAGTTGTTGCCCATCGGCTGCAGGCGAATGGTGCCGGCACCCAACGGAATGCTGCCCCACTCGACTTCGTATCGATCGCTGCGTGCGGCCAGCAGATCCGGAGCCGCGCTCGCGGCGCCACTGACCATCAGCACGAGCATCCAAACGACACGTAACACGCTCACTAGAATCCCTCCTCGATATCGCCGAGCCCCAGCGGCTGCTGCAAGCAGCGCCCGCGGAACCAGACTGCGCCCCCATTCAGCGCCAGCTCGCCGCGCGCAATCCAGGCGATTGCCTGAGGGTAGATGCGAGTTTCAACCCGTTCCATGACCTTGTCGGCCAAGGTGTCTGCATCATCTTGCGCCTGCACCGTGAATCCACCCTGAATAATGATGGGACCCCCATCCAATGCCTCGGTCACGAAATGCACGGTTGCCCCATGCTCAGCGTCGCCGTCTGCGAGCACCTGCCGGTGGGTATGCAATCCAGGGTGGCGCGGCAGCAGCGATGGATGGATGTTCAGCAGCCGCCCTGAATAGCGCTGGGTGAACGCGGCGGTCAGGATGCGCATGAAACCGGCCAGCACAACGACATCGGGAGCATGACGGTCGATGGCATCCGCCAACGCCGCGTCGTAGGTTTCCCGGTTCGGGTAGTCGCGATGGGAAAGCACCGTTGTCGCGATGCCGGCACTGCGCGCGCGCTCCAATCCCGCGGCATCGCTGCGGTTGCTGATCACCATCGCGATGCGCGCCGGAATCCGCCCTGCGGAGATGCCGTCGATGACCGCCTGCAGATTGCGTCCCTGACCAGAGATCAGGACCACCAGCTTCGCCAACTCAGGCAAAGCGCACGTCCTGCTTGCCCTTCACGATCTCGCCGAGAACCCAGGGCTTGGTGCCGGACTTCTTCAGGCTGGCCAAGGTCTTCGCGGCATCCGCCCGGCGCACAATGACGACAAAGCCGATACCGCAGTTGAACACGCGATACATCTCGTCCTGGTCAACTCCGCCCGCCTGCTGCAACCAGTCGAAAACCGCAGGCTGCTTCCAGCTCTGAGTGTCAACGACGGCACCGAGTTTCTTCGGGAAACAGCGCGGCAGATTGCCGGGAATGCCGCCGCCGGTGATGTGCGACATGCCACGTATCTTGATTCCCTGCTCAAGCAGCTTGAGCACCGGCTTCACATAGATGTGGGTCGGTGCCAGCAGGGCCTCCGCCAATGTGACCGTGCCGCCGGCGCCCGCCAGCGGCTGGTCCAGCCTGGCCTTGCGTCGCTTGAGGATGGCCCGAACCAGCGAGTAGCCATTGGAGTGCGGGCCGGATGAGGGCAAGGCGATCATCACGTCGCCGCTCTTGATCGTCGTGCCGTCAATCAGCTTGGACTTCTCGGCAACCGCGACGCAGAAGCCGGCCAGATCAAAGTCGCCATCCTGGTACATGCCCGGCATCTCAGCGGTCTCGCCGCCGACCAGGGCACAGCCTGCCAGCTTGCAGCCCTGGGCAATACCCTTGATGACCTGAGCCGCAACCCGCTGATCAAGCTTGCCCGTGGCGTAGTAGTCGAGGAAGAACAGGGGCTCGGCGCCGGAAACCAGCACATCGTTCACGCACATGGCCACCAGATCCTGGCCCAGGCCCTGCACCCGGCCGGTATCAATACCCAGGCGCAGCTTGGTGCCAACCCCGTCGGTGCCGCTGACCAGTACCGGCTGCTTGTACTTCTTGGGCAGGCCGACCAACGCGCCAAAGCCGCCCACCCCGGCCAGCACTTCCTTGCGGTGCGTGGACTTCACGATCTTCTTGATGTCGCCAACCAGGGCATCTCCGGCCTCGATATCCACGCCGGCGGCGCGGTAGGTCAAGCCTGGGGTCTTGCTCATAGCTGGGTTCTCGATTGGCGTATGGGGTGATTGGGCTGGCCATCAGCCAGCGGCTGTTATTTTAGCGTTGCGCCACCCATAATTTCCGAATGAATCCCGTCTTTCGCGCGTACCTGCTGGCCGTCACCCTCCTCGCCGCGGGCATGGCCGGCGCGCAACCCGCCCTCACCCTGAACCCCTACGAGGCGCGCGTCCCTGTGGCAGACCAGTCGCTGCCGGCACGTGATCGCGCGCTGCAGGAGGCGCTCACCCAGGTCGTGAACCGGGTCGGCGGCGACGGTGCCGCGATTACAGCGGCCGCACTGATCGCACGCGCGCCGCAGCTGGTCCAGCGTTACGGCTACGACGTGGACCCGCTGACGCGGCAACTGGAACTGGTTGCCAGCTTCGATGCGCGCAGTATCGAAAGCCAGCTGCGGGCCAGCGGCGTCGCCGTCTGGGGGGTCAACGCCGCGCCGGTGGAAGAGGTCCGCCTGAGCATCGACGGCCTCAGGAGCGCGCAGGACTACGCTGGCGTCATCGCGCGCCTGCGCAGCCTGCCCGGCGTACGCAATCTGCAGGTCGTCAGCGCAAGCGGCGGCCAACTGGACCTGCGTCTGCGCGCCGAAGGCGGCGCCCAAAGGCTTAGCGGTGCGCTGTATGCCAGCGGCGGCCTGATCCCCGACACGCCGGCGGCGGGCACAGAACTCGGGTATCGCCTGCCCTGATCATGGACAGCTCCTTTCGAAGCCAGTGGTGGTGGTACATCGCCGGCCTGCTGCTGTGCGCGGCGCTGTGGCTGCTGGCGCCGATCCTGACGCCGTTCATCATCGGCGCCGGCCTGGCCTACGTCGGCGACCCGATCGTCGACTGGCTGCAGCGACGCCGGCTGTCGCGCACCGCCGGCGTCTGCGTCGTATTCCTGGTGCTGACGGTGCTTGGCCTGCTGATCGCCTTGCTGCTGGTACCGATGCTGTACCACCAGGCCGTCGCCTTGCTGAAGAACATCCCTGACTGGCTGGCGTGGGTGCAGAACACGGCCTTGCCGCGCCTGGGACTGGCGTTGCCCGATGGCGTACACCTCGATCCGGACGGGCTCAAGCAGATCGTGACCGAACACTGGTCCAAGGCAGGTAACGTCCTGCAGACGGTATGGGCCAAGGTCTCGCAATCCAGCCTCGCGCTGATCACCACATTTGCGAACCTGCTGCTGATCCCCATCGTCAGCTTCTATCTGTTGCGTGACTGGGACGACCTGGTCGCCTGGATCGGCCGCGCCATACCGCCGCGTCACCTGCCGCTGACGCGCCGCCTGACCGGTGAGGCCGACGAGGTCCTGGGCGCGTTCATTCGCGGCCAGCTGTCGGTGATGGCGGTGCTGTCGGTGTATTACGTCCTCGCGCTGTGGATGGCCGGCCTGGACCTGGCGCTCCTGGTTGGCGTGATCGTCGGCCTGATCAGCTTCGTGCCGTATCTGGGGGCAATCGTCGGCATCCTGACGGCCGGCGTAGCGATGCTGGTGCAGACACAGGATCCGGTCTCGCTGCTATGGATCGGCGCCGTGTTCGCGGTGGGCCAGTTTCTGGAAAGCAATATCCTCACGCCGTGGATGGTCGGTGATCGCATTGGCCTGCATCCGGTCGCGGTGATCTTCGCCATCATGGCCGGTGGCCAGCTGTTCGGGTTCATAGGTGTGCTCGTGGCACTGCCGGCGGCCGCCGTCATTGCGGTGCTGCTGCGGTATGTCATGCAGCAATGGCTGGCCAGCCCGCTCTATCAGGCCGACGCACCGCCCACCGAGCCGCCATCGCCCGAGACCTCGGCAGAATTGCCTGCCACCCCCACCGACCCCTCGTGATCGGCTCGCAGTTACCGCTCCCCGTGCAGCTGCGCGACACGGCGAGCTTCGATACCTTCGTCGCCGGCCCCAACGCCGATGTCGTCACTACCCTGCGGCAGTCCGCTGGATCGGCGCTGCTGTTCGGCCCTTCCGGCAGCGGGCGCACGCATCTGTTGCAGGCAGTCTGCCGCGCGCGCGGGGGACGTTACTGGCCGCTGGCGACTCTGCGCGAACTCGGCCCGGAGATACTTGAAGGAGGCAGCGGTCAGGCGCCACTGCTGTGCCTGGACGATGTCGACGCCGTCGCCGATGACCGGAGCTGGGCATTGGCATTGCTGCGCGTGCTCGACACCTGCCGCAGCGAGGGCCGCGAACTGCTGCTTTCGTCCACCGCACCGCCGGATCGCTTGCAGCTGGCGCTGCCGGACCTGCGCACGCGCATGTCGGCGCTGCCGGCATTTGGCCTGCGCCTGCTCGGCGATATCGATCTGCTCCACCTGCTGCAGCAGCGCGCGGCCGCCAAGGGTCTGGCGCTACCCGACGACGTTGCGCGGTGGTTGCTGAACACCCAGGCGCGCGGCGCCGGCCCCTTGCTGTCCGCCCTGGAGCGGCTGGATCGCGCCGCACTCAGTGCGAAGCGACGCCTGACCCTGCCGTTTGTGCAGTCCGTTCTCGCGCCCGCAGCCGCACATAAAGCACCAGACTGACGAAGTCGAGTGCGGCGAGCGCCGCCAGCGTAAAGGCGGGACCTCTCGCCGACAGCTCGGCCCAGCCCTCTGCCAGCCACAGCGCGCAGTAGAACGCCACCAGCATGCTGGCCCAGGCATGCGTGTACTCGCGACCGCGCAGCAGTCCGGGCAGCGGCAGCAGCAGCACAAACGCGCCGATCAGCCCCAGCGGCCCCCGGGCATCGGACAACATGATGATGAACAGCGCCAGATGCAGGGTCAGCGCGCTGACCCGCATGTACAGACTCAAGGGCCGCCTCATGGCAGCAGCCTCAATGCAAGCTGCGCGACCCGCCGGCCCAGCGCCTCGCAGAGCCCCTCTTCCTCGGGGCTCAGGGCCTGTGGCTGATGGCCGACACCGGCTACATGCGAGGCCCCGTAGGGGGTACCCCCGCTGCGCGTGGTGTTCAGAGCCGGCTCGGTAAACGGCAAACCCACCAGCAGCATGCCGTGATGCAGCAACGGCAACATCATCGACAGCAAGGTGCTTTCCTGGCCGCCGTGCTGGGTGCTGGTCGAGGTAAACGCGGCCGCCGGCTTGCCGGCCAGGGTTCCGGAAAGCCACAGCGCCGAGGTGCCATCCAGAAAATACTTCATCGGTGCGGCCATGTTGCCGAACCGGGTCGGACTGCCGAGGATCAGGCCCGCGCATTCCTGCAGATCCCGATGCGAAGCATAGGGCGCGCCTGCCTCTGGCACTGCCGGACCACGCACCTCATGATCGGCCGTCACCGGCGGTACGGTACGCAAACGCGCCTGCGCACCGGGTACCGACTCGACGCCGCGGGCAATCAACCTCGCCATGCGCGCCACCGATCCGTGACGGGAGTAGTACAGGACAAGGATGTCGGCGGCAGTGCTCATGATCAATTGATAGTGCGGCGTGCACCGCAGGGTGGAGCGCACTATTCTAGCGGGCATGTCGATTCGACCCACCGCTGGTCTGACTTGTGTACTCGTGCTGGCCATGGTGCTCGGCGCCTGCGCGCATGCGCCGAAACCGGAAAACCCGACCCCGGCAGCCGTCGCCACGGTGCCGAACCCCACGACGGTCCGCCTGCTCAATGCCGCCAACGCGCGCCTCGACGAGGGCCGACGCCTGCTGAAGGACTGGCAGGACCAACGCGAGCTGCAAAGTCTGTTCGCAGATGCCGAAGCAGCCGCAAGCCGCGGCAATCACCCACAGGCGCAGCGGCTTGCGGACGAAGTGGTGCAACGCACCGACCTCGCGCTTGGCGGCCACTATCACCACCGTGCGGAGCAGCAGCTGCGCACCGCGCATGCCACCACCGGACTCAGCGACGCGCAGCTGGAGCGCGTGCGCATCGCGGAGCTGGCGCTGGCCCGCAAGCAAAGCCGCCGCGCCTACGATCTGCTGGTGTCCTTGAACCGGCAACTGACCCAGGATCGTAGCCGCTATACCGTGAAGCCCGGCGACAGCCTCTGGTCGATCGCCGGGCGCCGCGAGTTCTACGGCAACAGCTGGCTCTGGCCGCTGATCTGGCAGGCCAACCTGGATGTACTGGACCGCCCGGAGCGCCTGCGTGCCGGCCAGCAACTGACGATTCGCAATCATCCCAGCATTGACGAAGTGGTGAACGCGCTGGCGCTGGCGCACCAGCCTCGCCGCTAGACTTCAGCGACAAACGATCGTTGCGGCGGATACCCGCGACGGCTACCCTTGAAATCCAACAAGGCTTGCCGACGCAGCAGGCATGCAGACACTGAATACGGCCGGGGAGGCCCGCGCATGAAAGCTCATCGTGAACTGCTCAGTCGGTTCTATCAGGCCTTCCAGCAGCGCGATGCCGCGACGATGGGCAGCTGCTATCACGCTGAGGCCCGATTCTCAGACCCCGCATTTCCGGACTTGGATGCCGCCGGTGTACGCGCGATGTGGGCCATGCTGTGCGCCCGCGCCGCAGATCTGAAGCTGGAGTATCGCGACATACTCGCCAGTCAGGCCCAGGGCTCGGCGCACTGGGAGGCCTGGTATACCTTCACCGCAACCGGTCGGCCGGTACACAACATCATCGAAGCGCGCTTCGAGTTTCGCGATGGCCTGATCCTGCGCCATGTCGACACCTTCGACTTCGCGCGCTGGGCAGGCCAGGCCCTCGGCTTCAGCGGAAAGCTGCTGGGCGGCACCCGTTTTCTGCAGAACCAGGTACAGAAGCAGGCGGCCGCGAATCTGGCGGCCTGGCGCGCAAAAGATGCGGGCTAGCTCCGGTACCAGCGCCGATTGAGCGCGTTGATGATCTTGATCGGGTACTCGACGCGACCGAGGCTGCCGTTGTAGCGACCCAGCGCATTGACCAGGTTGCCCTGCTCCTTGTCGAGATAGAACTTCAGAATCGTGCATCCCATGCGCAGATTGGTCTCGATCTGGAACAGGTTGTCATCAGGCTTGCCAATCTCCTTGAGCCAGAACGGCATGACCTGCATCAGGCCCTGCGCCCCGGCCACCGAAACCGCATAGCGGTCGAAGTAGCTCTCGACCTCAATCACGGCCAGTACCAGCTCCGGGGCGAGCTTGGCCCGGCGCGCCTCACGATGAACCAGCCGCAGCAACTCCAGGCGCTGCGTGTCGTCGGGCAGCAGACGCTTGAGCCGCTCGGACATGTCCACCAGCCAGACTTCGGCGTCGTAGCGATGCTCGAAGCTATCCGCGGCATTCACTGCCTTGACCAGCAGCTCGCGCAACTCAGGATCGGGCGGAACCGGCGCAGACACCGGCGCCGCCCAAACCTGCGAGGAGCCACCCAGAAGCAGCAACAGGAGCAGCGACCGCAATGCCGTCATCACCAGCCGCTGTCGAGTACAGAACGTCATGTGGCTATACACGCCGATGCGGACCGGGGGCCATGCGCCGCTACGCCGCCAGTTTCTCCAGCACCGCAGCTGCGGTGGCAGGAATCATTTCGGCCTTGTCGGCGCGACGATGCTTGTACTCGAACTGCGCCTGAGCCAATCCCTTGTCGCCGATGACGATGCGATGCGGAATGCCGATCAGCTCGGCATCGGCGAACATCGACCCCGGACGCTGGCCGCGATCGTCCAGCGCCACGTCGATATCCGCGGCCTGCAGCTCCGCATAAAGCTGTTCGGTGGCCTGCCGCACGGCCTCGGACTTGTCCATGCCGATAGGACACAGAATGACCCGGAACGGCGCAATCGCGTCCGGCCAGATGATGCCGTTGGCATCAAACGACTGCTCGATGATCGCAGCGGCAAGACGCGTGACACCGACGCCGTAGCAGCCCATCTCCGGCACCACGGCCTGCCCCTTCTCATCGAGCACCGACACACCCATGGCACGCGTGTACTTCTGTCCGAGCTGGAAGATGTGCCCGCCCTCGATGCCGCGGTAGAACCGGATCGCGCCCTGGCCATCCGGCGCCGGGTCGCCCTCGGCGATCATGCGCAGATCGGCGGTCTCCGGCTCGGGACAGTCACGCCCCCAGTTGGCGCCGCGCAGATGGTGATCGTTTTCATTGGCACCGCAGACAAAGTCGGCCAGCGCCACCGCAGCGTAGTCGGCGATGACCGGGATCGGGCAGTTCACCGGCCCCAGATAGCCAACTTCGCAGGCAAATACCTTCTGCACCTCTTCCGGTGCCGCCATCTGCAGTGGACTTGCGACCTTGGGGTGCTTGGCCGCCTTGAGCTCATTGAGCTGATGGTCGCCACGCAGAGCGATGCCGACGAGCCCCCCTTCGCGCCCCTTGACCACCAGCAGCTTGACCTTTCCGGTCAGCGGCACGTCCAGAAATTTTGAAACCTGTTCGCAGGTTCTCTGTCCCGGTGTGGCGACCTTCTCCAGGCTTGCGGCGGCTGCGGCACGGGCCCCGCTCGAAGGCAGGGTTTCGGCCGCTTCCACATTGGCGGCGTAACTGCCGCCTTCCGCCACCGCCAGCAGGTCCTCGCCCGAGCCGGCCAGAATATGGAACTCCTCCGACAGCGCACCGCCGATGTTTCCACTGTCAGCCTTGACCACGCGAAACGTGGCGCCGATGCGGGTAAAGATGCGCGTGTAGGCCTCGCGCATGTTGTAGTACTCGCGTTCGAGGTCCGCCGCATCCATGTGGAAGGAATAGGCATCCTTCATCAGGAACTCGCGTGAGCGCATGACGCCAAAACGCGGGCGACGTTCATCGCGGAACTTGGTCTGGATCTGGTAGAAGTTGATCGGCAGCTGACGATACGAGCGGAAATCCTGCTTGACGTGATGACAGATGACCTCCTCATGGGTCGGCCCGTAGCAGAAGTCGTTCTTGTGTCGGTCCTTGAAGCGCAACATCTCGTCGCCCATCACCTGCCAGCGACCGGATTCCTGCCACAGCTCGGCCGGATGCACCGAAGGCATCAGCAGCTCCAGTGCCCCTGCCCGATTCATCTCCTCGCGGACGATGGTCTCGATGCGCGACAAGGTGCGCAGGCCGATTGGCATCCAGCTGTACAGTCCGGCGCCCAGCTTGCGGATATAGCCGGCGCGCAGCATCAGCTGATGAGAGACAACCTCGGCGTCGGCCGGAGTTTCTTTGGTGGTGTGCAGCGGGAACTTGGAAAGGCGCATGGCTCGCTTCGCGTAAAGATGGCGCGAATTGTAGCGGGCGGCATCGAACTCAGGGCAGCGACCACAACTCCGGTCGGTGCAGATAGAACCCCTGGGCATAGTCCACGCCCATATCGCGCAGGCTGGCCAGCGTCGGTTCGTCTTCCACCCATTCGGCAATCGTCGTCAATCCGCGCAGGCGTGCCAGACGGGTGATGGCCTCCACCATCGCCGCATCGGTCGCATCCTTGGTGATTCCGCGCACAAAGCTGCCGTCAATCTTGATCGTATCCACGGCCAGCGACTTCAGATAGGTGAAGGACGACATCCCCGAGCCGAAATCATCCAGCGCGACATGACAGCCGAGCTCGCGCAGCGCATTGATCAGCACGATCGCGCGCTGAATATTGGCGATGGCAGCGGTTTCGGTGATCTCAAACCGCAATCGCTCCGGGCTGACACCCGTCTCCTCGATAGCGCGGGCGATGAAGGCAGCAAAGCCGCCTTCGGTCAGGCTGCTGCCGGACAGGTTCACCGCCGCACTGGGCATCAACTCCGCCGGCGTCTGCGACAGCCAGCGCAGTGCGCGCAGCACGATGCGACGGTCCAGCTGTGCCATCAAGCCGTAACGCTCGGCAGCCAGCACCAGTTCACCGGGCAGGGTCCACCCGAGCGCACCCTGTGGCCGCAGCAGTACCTCGTAGTGCCCCGGGTCTCCTGGCGCCTGCAGGGCCACCACCCGCTGCCGGAACAGCGCAAAGCGGCCACCCTCGAGCACGTCGAGCACCCGTGCCCCCCAGGATTGCTCGCCGCGCACACGCTGCAGCTCGCCATCATCGGCGCGATAGATCTCGATGCGGTTGCGCCCGTGCTGCTTGGCGGTACGGCAGGCGGCGTCGGCCGCAGCCAGCAGTTCGGTGAAGTCCTGCGCCGTTTCGCTGAATGCGGCGATGCCCATACTGACTGTGACGCCGTAGCTGCGGCCGCGCCATTCGAAGCCCTGCGCCGCTACCTGAAACCGGAGTCGTTCCGCCACCTGCCACCCGCGTTCGGTATCGGAGTACCTCAGCAGCAACCCGAACTCGTCGCCACCCAGATAAGCCAATTCGTCGCCATCGCGCAGCAGGCTTTGCAGCAACCGCGCCAACTGCAGCAGCAAATCGTTGCCGGCCTCGCGACCGTAGGCATCATTGACCAGCTTGAACTGATCCACCTCGATGTAGATCAACGTGCCCTCATGCGTTGCCATGCGTGCGCGCAGGCAGGCCTCGAATCCGCGGCGATTCATCAGCCCGGTCAGCGGATCGACCTGCTGGGCATCCGCCTCGGGGGTGCAGGGGTGCGCGGTCCAGACCAGCATCGGCTCACCCTCGCCCTCGATCGCGCGCACCTGCTGGTACAGCATGTGCTCGCCACCGTTGCTGCTGCGCAGACGCGCCAGGCCGTCATGGGCGCTCGGACGGTCCTGCAGCACCGTCAAGGGGCGGCCGATCAACTCGCCATCGCTGTAGCCAAAGGCGCTGCTCAGCGCCGGATTGACGGCAATGAAACACAGGGTTCTGGCATCCAGCAGCGCGGCGGGCAGCGGCAGGCTGTCAAAGGCCGCGCTCCCCAACTGATCTCGTCTGACGGGTGAATTCATTTACGGGCTTGATCGGCTATCAAGACGGGCGGAGCATTGGTCATGGCTGATGATGACTGAAAGCTACTCGTCAGTCACATCCGGTCCGCTAGGAAATTCAGCCCGGTACGGGGAGTTCCTAAAGCCGGTTGCGAAATGCTCAAACGGTCATCGTCTCTTGGTAGATTGGACACCTACGTTAAATTGCATCTGATTCTGGGGGAGACCAAGCAGCGTGAACTACGGACTGCGCCAAATGGCGATAATCGGCATGCTGTGCGGTCTCGCCGCCTGTGGCGGCGATTCTCAACCGCTGGCGGAATCACCCAGCCCACCGCCACCGCCGGCGGACGTGACGCCGATCTGGCTCAAGGGCGATCTGCATGTACATGACGATCACTCTTCCGATGGCAGCGCGCCGCGGCAGCTGGCCGACGACCGCGGCCCCGGCAACGTGGCGATACAGGACCAGATCAGCTTTGCGCGCCTCAGCGGCCTCGACTTCCTGCCGCTGACCGACCATCGCACCTACGACCAGCACTACGACCCGAACTGGGAGAGCGGCGACCTGCTGCTGATTCCCGGAGAAGAGGCCAACGGCTCTCCGCACGCGACGGTGCACGGCGCGGTGGATACGGTGGTTCAGGGCGCGGATGACGGCGACAACGGCGACCTGCGACGCTTGCAGCAGTCAATCTGGTTCGCGCACAGCCAGGGCGCGGTGTGGGTGACCGCGCACCCGGACGATGGAGCGGTCGAGGACGATGGCTCGCCGAATGCGCGTGCCAGCGCTGTCGGCGTGGACCTGGTCGAGACCTGGAACCGGGCCAGCAATATCGAGAAGGAGATCGACTACGCGGAGCATCGCTGGAACGCCGGCTATCGTTTTGGCATTGCCGGCGGCAGCGACAACCACTTCCGCGAAATCTGGCTGTTGGCGGGTCCTGGCCTGCCCACGACCGACGTCTATGCCGCGGGCCGCAGCGAGCGCGGCATCCTCCAGGGACTGCGGGACGGCCGCACCCGGCTGTACGCCGATGCCGCATCCCCCATCGTGAATCTTGAAGCCGACTTTGACGGCGACGGCGTGTTTGAGGCGACCGGCGGCGACGAGGTGATCGCACCGCTGGGGCAGAAAGGCCAGCTGCGCATCAACGTTGATCGTGGCATGGGCACCAGCGTGTTGCTGTATGCGGCGCCCGGGCGCAGTGCCGGACCGTTGGCCACCTTCAGCCCCAGCCTGCTGGAGCTGCAGTCCAGCTATCTTGTGGATGTCGAGGCGCCAGCCGAAGGCTGGTATCGCGTCGAGGTCAGAGGCCTGTCGCTGCCGCACAGCTTCGACACCAGCGAGATTCCGACCTCGATCGTGCCGATGCCGCAGGAGCTTCCCAATCAGCTGCGTGCAGCCACCTCACCGATCTTCGTTTCCACCGCGGCTGCCGTTGCGCAGCCGGAGGTCCCGATCCCCGTCGACAGCGGTGTTGACGAAGGCGCGCGCTGGGTGCTGGGCGGCACTGCTGCGTTCAGCGGCTTTGCCGATCTGGCCGTCAGCACCGGCTACCGCCACGTGGTCGCCGAAATCCACGAACCCGGCGTCACCCGCGTGCAATACCGCCGCGGCAGCGGCGACCAATGGGACGCACCGTTGACCCTGAGCGATTCCGGCAGTGCGCGCTTTCCGCAGATCGCCGCGCTCGGCAACCAGGTCTGGGTGGTGTGGCAAGACGAGGCCGGCGGCCAGCAGCCGCGCCGACCGTCGATCCGCATGCGCCGCTCCGAGGACGCGGGCGTGACGTGGAGCGCGATCGACACGCTGCGGGCACCGGACGGCCGCGCGGAGCATCCCGCGATCGCGGTGACGCCGTCAGCAGAGGCCGTCGTGGTCTGGCAGGAGATTCGAGCCGGCGAACCGTTTGATGTCTACGCGCAGGTGCTGGGCCGGGATGCCGAACCGATCAACCTGTCGCGGTCCGGAAAAAGCATTCAGGCCGCGCACCCGCTGGATACGCGGTCCGCGCGCTACCCAGCCTCGGTATGGCCGCAGGTTGCGGTCGCCAGCGACGGACGCATCGCCGTGGGCTGGCAGGACAACCGCACAGACCCCGATCCGTTATGGACCGGTCAAAGCCTCACCGGCGAGGGTACCGACCCGGACAACTGGCAGATCGGCCTGCGCCTGCGCAGCGCCGGCGCCAGCGACTGGGGCGAGTTGCACAGCCTCGGTGCGGATGACGCCGCCGACCGCCACCCCGATGTGGCGTTCACCGGCGACGGGCGCTGGGTGATCGCCTGGGAAAGCAAGCCGCTGCGTTCCTCCGGCGTCAATCTTGAAATACGGGCGGCGCAGGAGTTGGCCGACGGCAGCGCAAGCGAACCCACCCCCCTCGCCCCCAGCGCACATGGCATGGGTCAGTTCGTGCGCCTGGGGCCGGGCGCCGACGGTGACGTGCTTGCGGTCTGGGCCGATAGCCGTGCCGATGATTGGCGCTGGCGCGTGATGCACGCACGGCTGGAGCAGGGCCAGTGGGCTGCAGCGGAGCTGATTTCGGCGCCGGGCAACAACACCTGGCCGGCAATCGCACAGGGCGAGATCGTGTTTGCCAGCACGCGTCGCGCGCTCCGCCTGCAACGCGACCCGACCCAGCAGATCTACTGGCTGCCGGCGCGCTAGTCCCGAATCTTCAGCACCCTTTCCTGTGGCTGGCCGTCGCGCAGCTGCCAAGCGCGCATCTCGAGCACGCCCTTGGTGTTCAGCGACACCAGCAGGCTGATGCCGCCTTCGCGCAGCTCGGTGGCCTGGGGCACGGCGGCGGCCTGTGGATGCGACCACAGGTCCGCCCACAGCGTGTCGGAGCCGGCGGGCTGCTCGCGGTTGAGATGCAGCGAGCGCGGCTCGCCTCCGCGCGCGCCGACGACACCGCGTATCGCGTCCGGTTGGGCCACCTGCGCCGCGTGAAGGATCGTGATTGCCAGCGAGCGCGGCATCACCAGATCAGGGGCATCGGTCTTGTTCATTTCGGTTTCCACAGACGGGACATTGCGGGTCGGGCGCGATCTTATGCGAGCGCCAGCGGAGCTGCAGCGCGTCCCAGGTGTGCAGCACACCGGCCTGCGCGTCCAGGCCCAGCAGCAGCTTGAGCACCGCCAGCGCCTGCAAGGCACCGATGGTCCCGACCACGGGCCCCAGGATGCCGGCCTCCTCGCAGGTCTCCGCGGCGCCGCCGGTATCGGGATACAGGCAGCGATAGCACGGGCCACCGCCGCGCAGATCAAACACCGCGAGCTGGCCTTCGAAGCGGATGGCCGCGCCGGAAACCAGCGGCCGGCGCGCAGCAGCACAGGCCTGATTGATGGCGTTGCGCGCCGGGAAGTTGTCCGTGCAATCCAGAACCACGTCCACCTCTGCAACTGCAGCGCTCCAGGTTTCCGGTGTGGCCGCGCTGTACTCGACCTCGGGATTCAGAGCCGCCAGCTGCGCCAGTGCGGCTGCGGTCTTGCCGCGGCCGACATCCGCCTGCCGGTACAGGGTCTGACGTTGGAGATTGGATACGTCCACGCGGTCGCCATCAGCCAGAATCAGGCGCCCCAGTCCGGCACCGGCCAGATACTGCGCGGCGATGCTGCCCAAGCCGCCCAAGCCCACTATCAATGCGCTGGAATCACGCAGCAGCTGCTGACCATTGACGCCGACTTCGCGCAACACGACCTGCCGTGCGTAGCGCGCAAACTCAGCCATGCCAGCAGCCACCGGTCGCGCGCGGCTGCCCGCCCAGATCACGGCGGGTTTCAATCCGCTCGAAGCCCGCGCTTGCAAACATGCCCTGCACCTCGTCGGCCTGATCGTAGCCGTGCTCCAGCAGCAGCCACGCGCCGGGCTTCAGGTGCGCAGATGCCCCGGCCACCAGGGCCCGCAAGCAGCCAAGACCGTCGCCGCCGTCGCTGAGCGCCAGCGTCGGCTCATGCGCCAGCGCCGCCAGGTGCGCATCGCCGGCAGCGATGTAGGGTGGATTCGACACGATCAGATCGTAGCGCGCACCGGGCAGCGGCACGAACCAGCTGCCCTGCCGAAAATCGACCACCGCCGCCGGGATCCCCCGCGCATTGGCACGCGCCAGTGCCAGCGCGTCCGCAGACACGTCCGTCGCCGTCACGCGTGCGTCCGCGCGCTCGCTGGCCAGGGCCAGCGCGATCGCGCCGCTGCCGGTACCGATATCCGCAATCTCCGGGCCTGGAATGCCGCGTACGCACTGCAATGCCCACTCCACCAGCAGCTCGGTTTCGGGGCGCGGCACCAGTACCGCCGGACCGACCCGCAGCGTCAACGTCCAGAACCCCTGGGTGCCCAGCAGATAGGCTACCGGCTCTCCATTGACACGGCGCTCGATCAGCGCGCTGAACGCATCCTGCTGCGGCTCACTCAAGCACTGCTGCGGTCGCGTGAACAGCTGTGCCCGATTGAGGTGCAGCACATGGCCGAGCAGCAGTTCGGCGTCGAGCTGCGCACTGTCGCTCCCGGTCAGGCGGGCCTTGGCAGCGAGCAATGCGTCGGCAATGCTCAAAGGCGGGTTCACTCGCCCAGTTCCGCCAAGGCCTCGGCCTGCGCTTCGGCCTGCAGCGGTTGGATGACCGGGTGCAGATCACCCTGCATCACGCGTTCCAGCTGGTACAGCGTCAGATTGATCCGGTGATCGGTAACCCGCCCCTGCGGAAAGTTGTAGGTGCGGATGCGTTCGGAGCGATCACCGCTGCCGACCAGCTGCTTGCGCTGCGCGGCCCGCTCGCTTTGCTGCTTGCTGCGCGTGGCATCCAGCAGCCTTGCCCCCAGCAGCGACATCGCCTTGGCGCGATTCTTGTGCTGAGAGCGCTCCTCCTGGCATTCGACCACGACGCCAGTGGGAATGTGGGTCACACGGATCGCGGATTCAGTCTTGTTGACATGCTGACCGCCGGCACCACTGGAGCGGAAGGTATCGAACTTCAGATCGGCGGGATTGATGTTGATCTGCGCCTCTTCCACTTCCGGCAGCACCGCGACCGTAGCGGCGGAGGTGTGTATGCGCCCCTGCGCTTCGGTTTCAGGAACGCGCTGCACGCGGTGGGCGCCCGACTCGAACTTCAACTGCGAGTACGCGCCGTAGCCGATCACTCGCGAGATGATTTCCTTGTAGCCCCCGTGTTCGCCCTCACTCATCGAGATGACCTCGACCTGCCAGCGCTGAGCCTCGGCGTACTTGGAATACATGCGAAACAGATCGCCGGCAAAGATGGCGGCCTCGTCGCCGCCGGTACCGGCGCGAATTTCGAGAAAGACGTTGTTGTCATCCAGCGGGTCTCGCGGCACCAGGTACTGCTGCAGCTCAAGCTCCAGCGCCTCGACCCGTTCCTGCACCGCGGGCCACTCGGAATCCGCCATGGCGCGCAGCTCCAGATCCGGCTCACGGCGCATCTGCTCCAGATCCTCCATCTCCTTCTGCGCCGCCCGATAGCTTGCGAACGCCTCGGTCAGGGGCCCCAGCTGGGCATACTCCTGCGAAAGGCGCCGATAGCGATCGGGGTCGGAGGCGACATCGGGGTCCGCCAGTTCGCGCGCGATCTCTTCGCGGCGTTCGGCCATGTTCAACAACTTCTGCAGCAGGGACTGTTTCAAGAGTATCGGACGCGCGTAATCAGACGTTATCAGCAGGCCCGCGCCGGGTGGCCGGCACGGCGGCGACGCAATAGTCGCGGCGGCTAATCTTCGGAAAGGTCGAACAGCTTGCGCGCAGCGTTCAGCAGCAAGGCCTGCTCGACCGCATCGGCGCGACGCAAGGCCTGCGAGGGCGCGTGCAGAATCTTGTTGCTGAGGGTATCGGCCACGAAGCTCAGGACCTCGTCCACCGATTCGCCCGCAGCCAGTTTGCGGCGCGCCTTCTCCAGCACTTCGTCGCGGCTCGCACGGGCGCGGGCGCGCAGACCGTGGATCGTGGAGCCGGCGTCGCGGCTTTCGAGCCAGCGCGCGAACTCACGCGCCTGCGTCTCCACCAGCACTTCCGCCTGCTTCGCCGCCTCGCCGCGCAACTTCAGGTTCTCACCGACCACGGCGCGCAGATCATCGATGCTGTACAGGTAGATGTCTTCCATTTCGGCGATGCGCGGATCGATATCGCGCGGCACCGCCAGGTCAATCATGAATACCGGCTTGCGGCGACGGGCGCGCACGGCGCGTTCCATAGCGGCACGCTCGAGTACATAACCCCGCGCTGCGGTCGAGGACACGATCAGGTCCGCGTCCGCGAGATAGCTGGGCAGGTCGTCGAGACTGATCGCATAGCCGTGCACCTCACGCGCCAGCTTCTCCGCGCGCTCCAGGCTGCGATTGGCCACCACGATGCGGCCCACCCCGTGCTGCTGCAGGTGCCGCGCCATCAACTGCATCATCTCGCCGGCGCCGATCAACAGCGCGGTCTGTTGCTTCATGTCCGCGAAAATCCGCCGTGCCATCTGCACTGCGGCATACGCCACCGACACCGGATGCGCGCCAATCTCGGTCTGGCTGCGCACCAGCTTGGCGACCGAGAACGAATGCTGGAACAGACGCGACAGCACCGGCCCCAGGCTGCGTGCTTCATGCGCCAACGCATACGA
>JBFJJW010000007.1:0-33601 GCA_041612095.1 Solimonas sp.
GAAATCTCTTGGATCGGCGGGGATACTAAAAATCGATGCAGCGCCCGTTCTTCTCCCAGTCGCCGTAGCGGGTGGGATCAGGGCCGTCGCGGCGACCCCCTATCTCCTTCACCGGCGACACCGCTTGGGACGATGGCACTGCGCTCTCGGACCGCAACAGATCAGCCAGGGGAATCACCGCTGCGTCCGTGCCGGCATCGGGATTTTCCGAAGCGACAGTCGTAGGGGCAGCCTTGGAAGTGGTCACGGTGGTTGCTGGAGGGGGTCTGTATGACGCCCATAGTGTGACAAAATTGCTGCACTGCACGCAATGAAAACTCTCACCGCACTGCCTCTGACCGGACTCGGCTACCTTCGTGTAGAGGGGGCTGATGTGGAAACCTTCCTGCAGGGTCAGCTCAGCAGCGACTTGCGCAAGCTCAGCGCAGATCAGGCGCAGATCAGCAGCTATAACAGCGCAAAAGGTCGTGTACTCGCATTGCCGCACCTGGTGCGTCTGCACGACGGCGCGATCCTGCTGGAGCTGCCGCAGTCGCTGCTGGAGAACACCCTGGTGCGGCTGCGGATGTTCGTGCTGCGCGCCAAGGTCAGGCTGCAACCGACGGATCTGCATGCCCTTGGCATCTGGGGCGACGACGCCGCGCAGTGGCTGCGGGCAGTCGGACTCCTGCCACCGGCGACGCCGCTGGCCTGTACCCATAACCCCAGTGCCGGGCTTAGCGTGCTCCGACGACTGGGCAGCGACGTGGCGCGCTACAGCGTGATCGGCAGCGCCGGGGCGCTGCAGGCGCTGCGCCCGCAGCTGCCAGCCGACGCCTGGTGCAATGATTTCAGTCGCTGGCGGCTCATGGATATCGAAGCCGCTGTCCCTACCGTGCTGCCTGAAACACGCGAGCTGTTCATCCCGCAGATGCTGAATCTCGATCTGCTCGGAGGCATCGGCTTCGACAAGGGCTGTTACACCGGGCAGGAAATCGTGGCGCGCTTGCACTTTCTGGGTCAGGTCAAGCGCCGCATGTTCGTGACGACAGTCGCCGCCACCTGCCCCGGGCCGGGTGCCGCGATCGTCACCGATGGCGGCCAGCCGGCTGGCGAGATCGTGGATGCGATGGTCAACGAGCACGGCGAATGTCGTGCCACCAGCGTCATTCAGCTGAGCCAGCTACAGTCGAGCCTGCAACTGAAGCAAGGGGGCGCTCGTATCAGGGTGATCAGCGGCCCGGATAGCTGAACCCAAGCGCACCGCTGCCATCACTGGAGATCACCATGGCCCGACTCATACGCTGCGCCATGTCGCTGCAGCTACTGCTGGGCGCACTGACCCTGGCTGCCGGCGTTGACGCCCAGGCCGCTGATCGCGTGGAGGACGCGCCGGAAATCCTGCTTCCGGTCGCCGAAGTTCAGGCGCAGTTGGCATCGGCCAAGCCCGACCCGCTGCGCTATGCGGTCGCGCACGCGCTGAATCTGGATCTCAGAAGCGGCGCCTGGGATGCCCCCGAGCCGGGCCTCGCGCGCTGGCGGCTGCGCGTACGCTCACCCGGCGCGCGGGTACTGGGGCTGGAACTGGATCACGTGCAGCTGCCCGACGGCGCCGAACTGAGGATCAGCGACCTGCACGGCGGCGACCTGCACGGCCCCCTGCAAGCCTCGGCGGATGGCCGGCTCTGGACACCCATGGTGCGCGGCGAATCCGCATTGCTGGAGCTGCGCCTGCCGCTGCAACAGCAGAGCGCTGCGAGTTTGACGGTCGTTGCCGCGCAGCATGGATACCGCAGCCCGTTCGACGGCTATCCCAGCAAGGGCGAATTTGGCGACGCCGGCGCCTGCAACGTCGACGTTGCCTGCAGCGACGGCAACAACTGGCGCCCGGAAATTCGCTCAGCGGTGCTGCTGACCATCAGCAACAGCACGCTATGCAGCGGCACGCTGGTCAACAACCAGCGGCAGGACGATCGCCCGCTGATCCTGACCGCCAACCACTGCGGCGTGAACGCGCTGAATGTGGTGACTACGCGCGCCTACTTCAATGTGCAAAAGACCAGTTGCGGCGCCAACAGCGATGGCCCGATCACCGACAACATCGCGGGTCTGCGCTTTCTTGCCAGTGACAGCCGTTCGGATTTCGCATTGTTCGAACTTGCGCTGCAACCGCCCGCCAACTTCAATGCCTATTACGCAGGCTGGAATGCGGACCCCGAGGCCAGTCCACAGTCCGGGGTCGGCATACATCACCCCAGCGGCGACGACAAGAAAATCAGCACCTATACCCGGGCGGCGCGGCGTGCGGACGGCACCCGCATCGGCAGCCTGTTGGGTGGCTTCACCGTCGACGCCTGGCAAGTCGTCTGGGCGCGCGGAACCACCGAGGGCGGCTCTTCCGGCAGCGGCCTGTGGAATCAGAATCATCAGCTGGTGGGCACCCTTTCTGGCGGCAGTTCCTCCTGCGACGACACCGGCGCGGCGGATTTCTACGGGCGTCTGGAACAGGCCTGGACGGCTTCAAGCGCACGCAACGGCCAGCTCAAGGCTCACCTGGACCCCAACAGCAGCGGATGCCTGGCACTCCCCGGCAAGAACCCGGGAAGCGCGCAAGCGGCCGGCTGCGCCGCAGATGGCGGCAGCACCCCCGGCGAGGTCAGTGGCGGCGGTGGCGGTGGCAGCGCCGGGCCGCTGCTGATTCTCGTCCTGTTTGGCATGCGGCTGCTGCGCCAGGCCATCGGATGGCGTCAGCGGCCTGCATCGGCGGATCAGCGCGGCCCGATCCCCGGTGCGCAACACTAAACTGGTGCCTGCGTACTCCATGCAAAGGCCCGCACGATGCTGACGACCGTTATGCGCTGGACCACCGGCTTGCTGGCTCTGGCGTTCACCGCCCTTGCCCATGGCTACAGCCCGGACCTCAAGCAGCTGGACAGCCTGCCACTGCATGTAGCCCCGCTGACGGTGGTGGAAAAGCAGGTGGCCGCGGCGCGCGCGGTCAAGGGCAGCGGTCCCGCGCTGTTTGCCGCGACCGTCGCGCTGCCAGTCGATCTGGACGGCGGCGTGTGGGACGCGGTCGACGCCGATACCTGGCGCTGGCGCAGCCGTGTGTATTCCGCCGGCGCGCGCTCCTTGCTGATGTCGTTCGGGGAGTTCGATCTGCCGGCGGGGGCCGCACTATGGATATACGACGCGGAAGGTCGCACGGTACAAGGACCTTACACCCGCGCCGACCGCACCCCCGAAGGTGGCCTCTGGACCCCCATCGTGCCTGGAGACACTGCGGTCATCGAAGTACGCGTGCCGCGTGATCGGCGCGAGCAGCTGCGCCTCAAACTGGCCCGACTAGGGCATGGCTACAAGAACGCGCGGGATCTCGGTGAATCCGGCGCCTGCAACGTCGACGTGGCATGCGCGCTTGGCGACGGCTGGCGCAACGAGATTCGCTCGGTCGTGAAGCTACAGGTTCCGGCTGGCGCATTCGTCGGGCTCTGCACCGGAACCCTGGTCAACAACCTGCGTCAGGACGACACCCCGTACGTGCTGACGGCAGACCACTGCGGCATCGGCGACATCGGTAGTGCTGCCTCAGGCGTCGTCAGCTACTGGAACTTCCAGAACACGGCGTGCGCCGGCGCCGACAATGCCAGCGACAGCAACACCCAGACCGGCGCAACCCTGATTGCCGACGACCGCGACACCGACCTGACGCTGATTCGCCTCAACAGCAAGCCCAGCGCCGCCTACAACGTGTACTACGCCGGCTTTGACGCCAGCGGAGCCGGTGGCAGCAGCGGTGCAGGCATTCATCACCCCGGGGGTGATGCCAAGAAGATCAGCAGCTACAGCTCGGCTCTGACGCAAAGCACGGTCCGCATCGAAGCGGGAGGGCCGGACATTCCCGCTTGGCGCGTACTGCAATGGGACCTCGGCACGACCGAGCCGGGATCCTCGGGCTCTGGCCTGTGGAACCAGAACCGGCGCGTCGTCGGCACCCTCTCCGGTGGCGGCGCCGCCTGCGTCGGCAACGTCGATAACAACGCCTCCGACTACTACGCCCGTCTCGACACACAGTGGACGGCCAAGGCCGCCGCCGCCTCGCAGCTCAAGGCCTGGCTGGACCCGGACAATAGCGGCACCCGCTCGGTAGCGGGCAAGAATCCCGGAGCGCAAGGGTCGCTGACGCTGCAGGCCGATACGCTGACGCTGGCCGAAGACAGCGCTGCCATTGACATTGACGTGCTCGCCAATGATCCCGCCAATCTGACGCTGGTTTCGGTGACGACACCCGATCGTGGTGGATCCGCCAACATTGTCGCCAACAAGGTCCGCTACCAGCCGGCGGCCAACGCCAACGGCATCGAGACGTTCCAGTACACGGCACGGGATGCAGCTAACCGCAGCGCCAGTGCCAGCGTGACGATCACCGTGACTGCGGTCAACGACCCCCCGACCGCTGTGAATGACCAGTTCCCTGCCGCTGCCGGCACAAGCTCCGACCTGCCGGTACTCAGCAACGACTCTACCGCGCCCGACAGTGGAGAAACCCTGACGCTGATCAGTGTCAGCGACTTCAGCCACGGCGGCAGCGCGGCGATAGTCGGCAATCTGGTGCGATACACGCCGGCAACCGGCTTCAGCGGCGTGGAGACGTTCAGGTACAGCGTGCGCGATTCCGAAGGACTGAGCAGCAGCGCCACGGTCACCGTAACGGTCAGCGGCAACGGTGGGGGCGATGGCGGCGCAGCTTCAGGCGGTGGCAGCCTGGGCGCCGCTGGGTTGCTGCTACTGGCCCTCGGCGGCTTGCAGAAACAGCGACAGCGACGGCGCTGAGCCGTCGCTGTCGCCGCGCCCTATTTCACGCCGTGCATGCCACGGCGCAGCAACGGCGAGATCAGCAGTGCGAACGCGCCGGCGCCCACGCCCACCCAGACCATCAGCTGGAACAGATCGGCATATTTGACCGCGGCCTCGGCCATGTTGATTACGCCATCCTCCGGGAGCTCCAGTGACGCCAGCTTGCCGAACTGCGCGGCCAGGACCTCCGAGTACGCCGTTCCCAGCCAGAATGCGCCCATCATCACACCCACGACCCGCGTCACCGACAGCGTCGTCACCGCCGACAGGCCGATGGGCGAGAGGCAGACCTCGCCCAGTTCCAGTATCAGATAGGCCAGCACCAGCCACCAGACGCTGGCCATTTCCCCGGTGCCCGCAATCCTGGCTGCGGCCACCAGCGGCAAGAACGACAGGCCCGCAATCACCAGGCCCATGCCCATCTTGACCGGTGTCGATGGATTCAAGCCGCGGCGCTCGAGCCACGGCCAAAGCCAGGCGAAGATCGGCGCCAGCACCACGATGAAGAACGCACCGAGAAAGGTCAGCGACCCAGCGGTCTGTGGCACCAGCACCACATCGTGTACCAGTGCCAGCAGCAGCCCGGCGACCATCAGCAACACCAACCCAC
The DNA here is from genome assembly GCA_041612095.1 of Solimonas sp. Taxonomy (GTDB): domain Bacteria; phylum Pseudomonadota; class Gammaproteobacteria; order Nevskiales; family Nevskiaceae; genus Solimonas. The sequence continues at coordinate 5,447 of JBFJJW010000007.1, forward strand.
GGGCTCGGGCCTGAAGCCCACGATCGCTGGCGACGAGGGCCGCCACCATCAGCACCGGACTGGCCGCCAGCACGAAAATGGCCCAGGGCACCGCCGCCTCGTATCCGCCCAGTTCCAGGGCAAACAGGTCCTTGGTCATCAGGCGATCCGTGAACGTGATCCACGACCCGTAGGTCTGTTCATACAGGGTGAAGAACACCAGCACCGCCAGTATCAGCACCACCAGCGACAGCATCTGTCCGCGTTCGGCAGACGAGCACTTGGCCCACAGAAACCACGCAAACCATACGGCAAATGCAAGCGCGATCAGATGCATCGCGCCATGCACCGTCCAGGTGCGCTGGATCAGCTGCCACACCAGCGCCACGCCCGCCAGGCCGCCGATGTAGATCCACCCCTCCCGCGCGAGCCCTGCCACCTTCTGCCTGAGCAACGCCGGATCCGCCGGCTCGGCATGACCCCCGAGATATCGTTGCCCCCACAGAAACACGCCCAGGCCCGCCACCATGCCGATGCCGGCAGCGCCAAAACCGTACTTCCAGCCATAGGTTTCGCCAAGGAAGGCGCAGACCAGGCTGGCGAACAATGCACCGACGTTGATGCCGGCATAGAACAGGGTAAACCCGGAGTCTCGACGCGGATCGTTGTCGGCATACAGCTTGCCGACGATGGTCGAGATATTGGGCTTCAGGAACCCCACACCCATGATGATCAGGGACAGCGAAAGGTAGAACACCTGCAGTGCCGCTTCATCGCGGACCACCACGCCATCCACCAACCGCGCGGCGTGCCCCTCGTACGCCATGCCGAGGTGGCCCAGCACCAGCAGCACACCGCCGAATACGACTGCCTTGCGCATGCCCAGATAGCGGTCGGCCAGCAATCCACCGATGACGGGCACCGCATAAACCAGGCCGCCATAGGCTCCCAGCAAATCGTAGCCAGCGTCGTCGGTGAAGAGGTGGTACTTGAGGATGTACAGCAGCAGCAAGGCCTTCATTCCGTAGAACGAGAAGCGCTCCCACATCTCGGTAAAGAAGCAGATGTAGAGCCCCTTCGGGTGGCCCAGAAAATCGCCGGCGACGCCGACCGCACGCGTATTCATACCCACCCCTGGAGTTGTCGAGGCCGCCGAGTATAGACAACCGCCAGCGCCGCTCCCGCCACGCGCCGGGACCAAACCCGGGCGACGCGCATCCGTTCAGCCGTTACAATTCGTACATCGTCCATAGGCGGCACGTTATCTGCATGTGAGTGTCTGCCGCTTGTCATTGTCATCCTTCGCTTACATTTCGCCGAGGTACCGCATGTTTCGCCCACGATACCGATCGCTGCCACTGCTGCTCGCCCTGCTTCACGCCGGCGCGGCGTCGGCTACCAATCCCGCCAGCGGCACGCTGACGCCGACGACCGAAGCCATTGCCGCGGACGGCGGCCCCTATCTGGTGTCCAATCCCAGCGGCGTGGCGACCGGCTCTCCGGTCTGCGACGGAGCAGGTGCTGCCTGTGACGAGTTCCTGCTGACCGTGGAGCTGCCGGAGTCCTTCCGTAACGCCAACCCCAACCTCGCCATCCGGGTCGCGCTGGACACCGCCTCGCCCAGCGGCGCGGACGATCTCGACCTGTACATCCGTGATGCCGCCACCGGTGAACTGATCGGCTCTGCCGCCACCGGCACCGCCAGTGAAGTGGCGACCGTTCCGGTGTCGAGTCTCCCGGCCTCGGTGCGCATCGAGATCGTGCCGTTTGCGGTTTCCGGTGCCACCACGACGCTGACCATTACTTACCAGCAGCAGGCTGGCGGTGGTGGCGGCGCGGACCCCTGCACCATCGACGGCACAGCCAGCAATGGCGCCAGCGTCGATCCCAGGCTCGCTCAGGAATTGGCCGCGCTGCCCGCTACCGCGGTGCATGGCGCGTTTGTGCAATTCAGCAGCGGCACGATCAAGCAGCAGAACGCCCTGCTGGACAGCCTCGGCATGACCCGGGTGCAGGACTTCCGTCGTTACGCCCGTTCGGTCTACGCGCGCGGCCCGGTAGCGGCATTTGCAGCGCTGGCTCGCAGCCCACTGGTCGTGCGGCTCGAGCACAATCGCCAGCTGCGCTATTTCGGTGATACCGCCAACTGGGCCACCGGTGTGCGCGTCGCGCAGGAGCCGGTTGCCGGCGGACCCTACTACGATGCCCAGCGCAAGGTCCTGACCGGCAGCGGCATCACCCTGGGCGTCATCGACGGCGGCCTTTACGGCGCTCATCCCGACTTTGCCGGCCGCATCCTGCACAACTACCGCCTGGTGGACTTCGCCACGGGCGTCGCGCCCGAATACGTCGATGTGGGTGAAGGTGACAGCGAAGCCCCCGCGGGCGGCCATGGCACGCACGTCAACGGCATCATGGCCGGCAGCGGTGCGGCCTCCGATGGCGGCTATCCGGTCGAGGCGGCAGCGCCGAATCGGCGCGGCACCTATACCGGCGTCGCGCCGGAAGCCAACATCATCAACTACGGCCACGGCGCCGGCCTGCTGGTGCTGTCTGCAGTCAACGCCTATCAGCACATCCTCGACAACGCCGACGGCTTCGATCCGCCGCTGCGCGCCGTCAACAACTCCTACGGCGATATCGAGCCGGGCACACCTTACAACCCCAGCTCCACCGACGCCTGCCTGGTCAAGGCCATGGTGCAGGAGAAGAACATCGTGATGGTGTTCGCAGCCGGCAACGACGGTGGCGATGGCAGCGCCGATCGCACCTCGTCCTATTGCAAGGATCAAACCCCGGGCGTGATCTGCGTCGCCAACTACGACGACCAGGGCACCGGCGACCGCGATGCGCCGCTGGCGACCAGCTCCAGCCGCGGCAAGCAGGGCGATCCGCTGAACTACCCGGATATCTCCGCCCCCGGCTACCTGATCACGGCGACCTGCGTGCAGGGAACGCCGACGCAACCGATCTGCACCGGCGGCGATGACAACCCGGCGGAAACCGACTGGCAGCCGTGGTACGGCACTATCTCCGGCACTTCGATGGCCAGCCCGCACGTCACCGGCGCCATCGGCCTGCTGCTGCAGGCGCGCCCCGACCTGACCCCTGGCGATATCGAGCGCATCATCCAGCGCAGCGCACGCAAGGTCGGTGGTGGCTATGAAGCCGACCCGCAGCTCAGCGGCAACACGGTGCACTTCGCCTACGGCGCCGGCCTGCTCGACATTCCGGCGGCGCTTGAAACCCTGGGTGTCGCCAAGGCCGGAACTTCAGCCCCCGGCGCAGAGTGGACGGTTTTCGATGGCGACGTAGACGCCTTGATTACCGAAGGCGCCGCCGACATCGTCGGCCTGACGGCGCAGGAGACCCTTGTCGACGGCGTCAGCGGCATCAATTGGCGCCTGAAGCTGGCGGCCGCGGAAGACTTCGCGCTGTCACCGGCGCTGGCCTACCGGCTGGAGTACAACGTGGCCGGCGAGCGCGCAGTGACTACGCTGGTGGCCACTGCAGCGGGCGTGGAGGTTCCGGAGGCCGGCGTCGGCAACAATGCCGTTGCTACCGCGGTCAGCCGTGACGGCGACACCGTGCAAGCCTTCGTCCCCTACTCGGCGCTGGGCTATCCCGGGGTGAACGATCCCATCCACAACATACGGGTGGTCGTCAGCAACGACGGCGCGGCACTCGATTACGCTCCGTCCCCGGCCGACACGCCTGCGGCAATTGCCGCTGTGCAGCCGATGTTCGGCCGCAGCTTCAGCGTGCAGCTGCCTGCAGGCGCGCCGCCACCCTCATCGGAGCGCTCGTGCCTGTTGCCCGGCCTGACCCTGGTCACCAGCCCTGCCGGCGTTACCGGCAACGGCAGCATGACGAACCAGGATGACCTCCGTCAGATCTGGGTGGCGGAGCCGCAGGACGCCCCGGGCAAGCTCGTGTTCACGATGAAAGTCGACAACCTGGACCCGGAACCGCTGCCGTCCCACCGCTGGTATGTGTACTTTGCGATTCCGGGCGACGACAACAACTACTTCGTCGCGCTGGATACCACTCAGGGCGCACCACGCTTCATCTACGGCACCCGCGATTCCACCGAATCCACCATCGGCTCGGTGCCTGCGGTCGGCGGAGCGGGCGTGTTCGAGGTGCTGGGTGAACTCGATGCCGCCAGCAGCTACGACAGCGACGGCACGATCCAGCTCGTGATCGAGAAGTCGGTGCTGGGCGTCGAAACCGGCATGACCCTGACCGGCATTGCCGGCAGCATCCGCCAGACCACGAACAGCGAAAACGGCGTCGGCTTGACGGTCGACTCTGCGGGCGCCATAGAGGGCTACACCGTGGTCGGCAATGCGGTCTGCGCGGCTGCAGGCGGTGCCGGTGGCGGCTCCACCGGCGGCACAGCGGGCGGCGGCACGGCGGGCGGCAACACTGCCGGCGGCTCCGGCGGCGGCATCGGCCTGCTGCTCAGCCTGCCGATACTGGCCGGTGTATGGCTGCGGCGGCGGCGCAGGACCTAGGCGCCGGCAGCAGCCCTAAACGGCACCCCGGATGTTCGGGGTGCCGTTTTCGTTTGTGGGGGCGCGCCAAAAAGCAGCCCGACGACCGCGCTAGGGCTGCAGCATGCTCAGGGCCAAAGCCTCGGCAACGCGGATGCCGTCGACGCCAGCGGACAAAATGCCGCCCGCATAGCCCGCCCCTTCACCTGCCGGGTACAGGCCCTGCGTGTTGAGACTCTGATAGCCATCGCCGCGGGTGATGCGCAACGGCGATGATGTGCGCGTTTCGACCCCCGTCAGCACCGCATCGGCCATTGCAAATCCTCTGATCTGGCGGGCAAACACCGGCAGCGCTTCGCGTATGGCCTCGATCGCGTAATCGGGCAGCGCTGACGTGAGATCACCAAGCCGCACACCGGGCTTGTAGCTGGGCTCCACCGACCCCAGGGCCGTCGAAGGGCGCCCGGCGAGAAAATCGCCCACCAGCTGCGCCGGCGCCTCGTAGGTGCTGCCACCAAGCACGTAGGCTCTGGATTCCAGCTGTTCCTGCAGACTGATGCCGGCGAGCGGGCCGGCAGCCACCCCGCCCGGATAGTCGGCCGGCTCGATGCCGACGACGATGCCGGCATTGGCATTGCGCTCGTTGCGAGAATATTGGCTCATGCCGTTGGTCACGACGCGCTGCGCCTCGGAGGTGGCCGCCACAACCGTACCTCCGGGGCACATGCAGAAGCTGTACACGGCGCGACCGTTTGCGGCGTGATGGACCAGCTTGTAGTCAGCCGCCCCGAGCATCGGGTGACCGGCGTACTGCCCAAGGCGCGCGCGGTCTATCAGCGACTGCGGATGTTCTATGCGGAATCCCACCGAGAACGGCTTGGCCTCCATGTAGACCTTGCGCCGGTGCAGCATACGAAACACGTCGCGCGCACTGTGTCCGACCGCAAGTACAACATGATTCGCCTGCAGGACCTCGCCGCTGTGCAGCACGACACCCCGCACGCGGCCCGAATCCACCAGCAGATCCGTCACGCGTTGCTCGAAACGCACCTCGCCACCCAGGGCTTCGATCTGCTCGCGCATGCGCGTGACCACGCCAGTCAGACGAAAAGTGCCGATATGGGGCTTGTTGACGTACAGAATCTCCCCGGGGGCTCCCGCCTTCACGAATTCGTGCAGCACCTTGCGGCCGTAGTGCTTCGGATCCTTGATCTGGCTATAGAGCTTGCCATCACTGAACAGCCCGGCCCCGCCCTCGCCGAACTGCACGTTCGATTCCTCGTTGAGCTGGTTCTTGCGCCACAGCCCCCAGGTGTCCTGAGTGCGCTGCCGTACCGCCTTGCCGCGCTCCAGCACGATGGGCCTGAATCCCATCTGCGCGAGTATCAGAGCGGCGAACAGGCCACAGGGTCCGAATCCGATCACCAGCGGGCGCTCCGCCAGCTGCACCGGCGCGGTGCAGACCGGGTGGTAGGCCGTGTCAGGCGCCGGACCGATATGGCGATCGTCGGCACAGCGGGCCAGCACCGCCGCGTCATCGCGCACCACACAGTCAATCGTGTAGACGAAGCTCAAGCCCAGATGCTTGCGGCGAGCATCGTAGCTGCGCTTGAACAACGTGAACTCCAGGGGTTCGCCATCGACCAGTCGCAAGCGGCGCCGTATGGCTGCGACCAGCGCCTCCTCGGCGTGGTCGATCGGCAAAGTCAGTTCGGTGATTCTTAGCATCGGCAATGTCGGCTATGGACAGCGCCGTCTGGTTGACAGGCGCGGACGTCGGCTGGCGCGCATTCTCACATGATTGCCAGCATTCGGCGCCGGGTACGGCACGCCAATTGCTATGCCTTGAGGCAGCGACTCCACCCGGATTACGGACGACCCCCATGCCCATGCCTGACCGCTCGATGCGCCTGTTGCTCGGCGCCGCCATGCTCAAAGCCAGCGTCGGCTGGGCGACGGCAGCTGACTTCGCGCCAGCCGAACTGATGACGCGCGCGCCGCCGCCGCCTGCGACCGTGGCCGAATCCCTGGCCGCAGTACGCGATGGCAGGGTCATAGACCCGGAGCTGGTCGCCTTCAAGCAGCGCTTGCAGACCGGCCATCAGCTAATCGCCGAGCGCAATGGCGGCCACTATCCTCTAGCCGATACCGCAGCTCCGACGGTGGCGGCTACCGTCGCGCCGGCGGTGGCGAGCGCGCTGCGCGGCTACAGCACCTATCTGGCAAGCAACAGCGGCGACAAGGATCCGGCGGCTGCCCTCGGCAAGCGCAGCCGCTGGGTGCAGCGGGCCAAAGGCCAGCAGCAGCGCGACCTTGCGCTGCGCCATAGGCCTTGCGAGCCCTGCGCCGACAGCGCTGCCAGCGCCGACAACGCGCGCTACCTGGCGCAGCGGTCACGGCTGATCGGTGAAGAGCTTGAGATGTGGCGTGCACTGTTCCTGGACTGGCGGAAAACCCGCACTCCATGGCTCCTCACCGCACAGACGCAGCTGGCAGCTGCGATTGCGGCTGCGAGCACGCCGCAGGAGCAGGCGGCGTTGGCGCACTATCAGGCGGCCATGCTCAGGGAAGTCGAGCTGCTGTACTCGCTGACCGAACTGGCGGTGCTGCGCGCCGACGCCTTCGCCCGCGATGCCGGCGAGCAACTGCCGGACGCACTCAGCGGCGCCAGCAAGCGGCCAGCCAAGCCCTGAGCGTCCGCCGACGCCGGCTGCGACGCGCGGGGACCTACTCCAATCCGGTGACGCCAGCCGCGGCCGGCGGCTGCACGCTGCTGATGGCACAGCGCGAACAGCGAGACCCCAGCATGACCGACGACACCTGCCCCTTTGAGTTCAATTTCGAACCCGACACGTTCAAGCCTGGCGACACCGTGAGTTACCGGGATCCACAGATCATGGGCATGCCCTTTGTCGCGGTCATCACCGCGGTGCACGCCGACCACATCGAGATCGTGGATCCCAGCGAGCCGCAGCGGATCCTGTTGGCCACCCGAACCAGCCGGCCGGTGGTGACCGGGGACAAACCCGGCCGCTGAACCTCACCACTGCAGACCGGCCGCGGCGCGGACGAACGGACCGGCCGCGGCGCAGGCCGTATCATGGCGCCCCACACGCCCATCAACGTCCGACTCCCTGCACCATGCGCCGCCGACCTGATACGCCTTCCGACGCAGCCAGCGCCTACGACGGGCCCAGCAAGTCGCAGCTCAAGCGCGACATGCACGGCCTGCAGGACCTCGGCATGGAACTGCTGCAGCTGACCGACGCGCAGCTGGATAACCTCGAGATGGATGAGCGGCTGCGCGACGCACTGCGCGAGCTGCGGCGACTGACGTCCCACGAGGGTCGGCGCCGGCAGGCGCAATATGTGGGCAAGTTGCTGCGACTGGCCGATACCGCCCCCTTCGAGATCGCGCTGAACACGCTACGTGACGGCAAGGTTCGCGACAATGCCACGCTGGATGAGGCAGATCGCTGGCGCCAGAAGCTGATGGACGATGACGCCGCGCTGGAGGAGTGGATCAGTGCGTATCCGGCCGGCAACACCCGCCAGATTCGGGCGTTGATTCAGGACGCGCGTCGCGACCGCGAGGCGGAATCAGTGCCGGGTGCGGTCAAGGGTCGTCGGGTCGCCTACCGCGAACTGTTCCAGAAGGTCCGCGCGGTCCTGCTGGCGTCAAGCCCGCGCTGAGCGCGCTCAGCCTATCCGCCCCTGGCCAGACGTGACGGCAGCATCGTCCGGCCCCGCCTGCCGGCGCTCATCGAGTGCGACCAGCAGCACGTCATTCAGCAGATAGCGTGCGGTCGGCACACCCAGCAACATGCCCCAGAAGCCAAAGGCATGGTAGGCCACGAACAGGATGATCAGGGTCAGCACCGGGTTGAGTCGCAGCGTCTTGCCGTAGATCAGCGGATTCAGGGCATAGGCTTCGACGACGTGGATGCCGGCAATCATTACCCCACCCCACAGCGCCAGATCCACGCCGCCGGCGTTCAGCGCGACCAGCAGTATCGGCGTGGTCGATATCAGCACCCCCAGCACCGGCACGAAGCTGCAGACAAAGACGATGGCTGACAGTACCGCCACCGACGGTATCCCGAGCAGCAGCAGACCCAGCAGGGTAAGCACGGTATTGGCAAGCGCTATCGCCGCCTGCGCGCGCAGGCCCTGGCCGATCACTCGCGTGAACCGGACCACCGGTCCCGCTGCCTCGGCGTAGAAGTCATGCAGGCGTGAGCCCTGCAGCGCGCGCACCTGATTCTGCAGGCGCTGCAGATCCACCAGGATCAGGAAGCTGAACAACAGCGCCAGGCCGGTGGTCGCGGTGGCACGGTAGATGAAGTTGACCAGCTTCGGCGCGAAGGCCCGCAGCCGCTGCGCCTGTTCGACAAACAGGGAGTCCAGCAGCAGCCGCTCTTCCATGATCTGCATCTGCTCGTTGCGATACGCAACGGAGGCCGCGTCGGCACCCGGGCGCAGGATCTGCAATGTCTGGCGCTGCTCATTCAGACTCTGCTTCAGCTGCGCCGCGGACTCGGCGTCCAGCTCGCTGCGCAGATATCCGATCAGGGGCTCCTGCAGCGCAGGGTACTGCGCCGCAAACCGGTGGTTCAGGTCGATCAGACGCTCCTGTATAGCCCCGAGGTTTGCAACCAGCCGCGTGCCTTCGCTGACCACGTTGGGAGTCACAAAGCGCACGAAGCCGACCAGCGCGCCAAGAAACAGTGCGTATACCAGCACCAGCGCCAGCCGGTACGGCAGTCGCAGGCGGTCATGCCCCCAGCGAGCAGCCGGCATCGCGAAGAAGGCCAGAACAAAGGTCAGGAACACCAGCCCGAAGAAGTCCCGCATCAGCCACAGCATCGCGGCCAGTACGATCCAGATCAGCGCGCGGCGATTGATACGGTAGAACTGGTCAAGGCTGAACGCCATACGTGAACGCTGCGCAGGGGGATTTCCGGGGCAGACTAGTGCCCATGTCCGGCCGCGGCAAGCCCGCGGCCTGGACTTGATTGCGACCACCGCATTCGGTCAGGCTCGGCAGGACCTGTGGCCACCTCCACCCCTGTACTCATGCAGACTCCATTAGACCGCTTCCTGCCGACCGTGACGCACCACCCGCTGCACCGGGCGATGGGTGTCACCCAGATCGTCGCGTCGGACGGCAAGGCGCAGATCGACGTCACCGTCTCGGACACCACCACCAATACGGCCGGCGTCTTTCACGGCGGTGTCGTTTACACGCTCTGCGACATGGCCTGCTATGCCGCGCTGTTGAGCGTGCTCCGCGATGGGGAGAACGCGGTGACGCACGACATTCACGTATCGATGCTGCGGGCAGCGCGGCTGGGTGACCGCGTTCAGTTCAGCGCACGGGTGCTCAAGCACGGACGTTCGGTGGCCTTCATGACCGCGGAGGCGCACAGCGGTGAGCACCTGCTGGCACGCGCCACCGTCACCAAGTCGATACTGCGGGCGCCAGCGCCATGAGTCGGCGCGCATAGCGAATCCGCGCCATGTCCGCGCAAGTCTCGCAGCCAGCCAAGCGGCGCAAGACCCGGCCCAAGCCGGTGCTCGCTTCAGCGCCGCCTTCGTCGATCGAAGCGCTGGACGAGGAGCAGTTGCTGAACCTGCGCCTCTGCGAACTGCCGATCCGCTTGGAGGGCACCTGGCTGCAGGCGCGAGTGGCACAACTGCATCAGGAGCTACGCGCCCGCAACATCCTGTTCGCCCCCCCCTGCTATCTCGCCGACGAGTGGCTGACGCCGGAAGGCGAGCCGGTGATCGGCATTCCGTTCTATCTGGCCCACCCACGACTCATCGCCCTGGAAAAGAAGATGATGATGGAGGCCGAGGGCGAGACGGATGCCTGGTGCATGCAATTGCTGCGGCATGAGGCCGGGCACGCGCTGACCTATGCCTACGACCTGAACAGGAAGCGTAGCTGGCAGAAGGTGTTCGGCAAATCATCCGAGCCCTACGGCGACACCTATCGCTTCAGGCCATACAGCAAGAGCTTTGTCCACCATCTGGACAACTACTACGCGCAGTATCACCCGGACGAGGACTTCGTCGAGACCTTCGCGGTCTGGCTGACGCCGGGGCTGGATTGGCGCACGCAATACGCTGGCTGGAAGGCCCTGGACAAGCTGCTGTACGTGGACAGGTTGATGGCGAGCATCGCCGGGGTACCGCCGCTCAAGAAGACCGGCAAGCGACACTGGCGGACCGCCAGGATTCGCAGCACGCTGCGGCGCTACTATCAGCGGCGCCGCCATGCAGAGGCGGAGAATCGTCCCGAGTTCCACGACCAGAACCTGCGACGCATGTTTGTCGAAGGCAACGCCCGAGGCGAAACACGCCCTGCTGTGTCCAAGCTGATTCAGAGCCATCGCAAGTCACTGCTGGCCGCGGTTACCGACTGGACCGGAGAACGCAAGTACGTCTTCAACGAACTGCTGAAGGCCGTGCATCAGCGCAGCAAGGCGCTGCATCTGGTCACGACCGAGCCCGAGTCCGTCGCCGTGCTCAAGCTTGCGACCTATCTGACCACGCTGCTGATGAACTACCGCCACACCAATCGCCTAAGAGGCATGAAGTAGGTCATGGCCGCGCCATTGCGGGTGCTGATGGCCTTCGACGTTCCCTACGCCGTCCCGCGTGACTACGACTACGCTGAGGAGTTCGCCAACCCGGACGGCAACTACACCGAGAACGATGTCTATCAGGCGCTGCTGGAGAACGGCTACGAGGTGCGCAGGCTGGGCCTCTACAACGACGTGCGCCCGCTGCTGGAGGAAGTCGACAGCTTCAAGCCGGATCTGATTTTCAACCTGGTGGAGACCTTCAATGAAGTGACGCAGTGGGACAAGAACATTGCGGCGCTGTTCGAGCTACTGAAGGTGCCCTATACCGGCGCCAGTTCGGCGGCACTGCACCTGTGCAACGACAAGGCACTGTGCAAGAAGGTCATGCGCTACCACCGGGTCCGGGTACCGCGCTTTCACACGTTCTATCGAGGCCGCAAGGTCTGGTTGCCCAAGACCATCAAGCTTCCGTGCATCGTCAAACCGCTGAATGAAGAGGCATCGCGAGGCATCGCGCTGGCCTCGGTGGTCAAGGACGAGAAGTCGTTCCTGGAGCGGGTTGCCATGATCCACGACAGCATGAAGCAGGACGTCATCGTCGAGGAGTACATCGAGGGTCGTGAGCTGTACGTCAGCATCATCGGCGATCAGCAACTGCGGATGTTGCCTCCTCGCGAGATGAACTTCGGCCGCCTGCCCGAGGGAGAGCCGCGCATTGCGACCTACAAGGCCAAATGGGATGACGCCTACCGCGAACGCTGGGGCATCACCGACAACACTTTCGCGCAGGACATCGACCGAGAACTGGAAGGCCAGCTCAACGACGTATGCAAGCGCGCCTATCGCGCACTCAATATCCGCAGCTACGCACGCTTCGATCTGCGCGTGACCGCCAGTGGGCAGGTCTATGTGATCGAACCCAACGTCAACCCCTGCATAGCGCGCAATGACGAGTTCGCGCAGTCGGCTGCCAAGGTCGGCATCGACTACCCTGCCCTGATACGGCGCATCGTCCGCCAGGCGCTGAAGGTCAGCGATTGAGGCGGATCCAGGGACCTGGCCGGCCCAGGCACCAAGACCCTGCCGTGGACACGCGTTAGCATCCAAGCCCAACCTGCGCGCAAACCCTTCGGTATGGACGCTGCAAACACTCTCAATCAAGGCCTGAATCTGGCGAGTGGCGCGCAACTCAGGAACCGCATCGCCAAGTCGGCGATGAGCGAGGGCCTGGGCACCTACGACAACCGACCCACCGCCCTGCTCGACAGCCTCTATGGCCGCTGGGCTCGCGGAGGCGCCGGTCTGTGCATTACCGGTAACGTCATGATCGATCGCCGCGCCGTTGGCGAACCCAATGGGGTCGTGGTCGAGGACGAGCGCGACCTTGCGCGACTGCGCAGCTGGGCCGCTGCCGGCACTGCAGCCGACACCCAACTCTGGATGCAGATCAGCCACCCCGGGCGGCAGGCGCCGAAGGGTCTGAACCGGGAAACCGTCGCACCTTCGGCGGTGCCCTTTGGCAAGGAGATGTCCGCATTCTTCGCCCGGCCGCGGGAGCTGACCGCGACGGAAATCGAGCACCTGATCCAGCGCTACGGGCGCACTGCGGCGATCGCCCAGAAAGCCGGCTTCAGCGGAGTGCAGATACACGCCGCCCACGGCTACCTGATCAGCGCGTTTCTGTCTCCACACCTGAATCGGCGGACCGACGATTGGGGGGGTGATGCCGCACGGCGGCGTCGTTTCCTGCTGGCGGTTGTGGCGGAGGTGCGTCGGCACGTGGGCGCGCGCTTTGCTGTGGGCGTCAAGCTCAATGCCTCCGACTTTCAGAGCGGCGGATATGATGAGCAAGCTGCTCTGGACACGGTCCAGGCGCTTGCCGGATGCGGCGTAGATCTGGTGGAAATCTCGGGCGGCACCTACGAAGCGCCGGCCATGACCGGCGTCGGGACGGCGGCGGCCAGCGCCGCCGAGGCCTACTTTCTGGATTTTGCGCGCGAGGCACGCGCAGCCACCCGAATGCCGTTGATGCTTACCGGTGGCTTTCGCACCGCCGCTGGCATGGCCGCGGCCGTCGCCGGTGGCGCCGTCGACGTCATCGGGCTCGCGCGCCCGCTGGCCGTCGAGCCGGACTTGCCCGACCGCCTGCTACACGGACTGAACCCGCGCCAGTCCCTACGTCCGATCAGAACCGGATTGGGGGCGATCGATGCCAGAGGTCTGATGGAGGTTGTCTGGTATGCACGGCAGTTGCGCCGCATCGCCCGCGGCCGCGCACCCAAGGTCAAAGAGTCGGGCCTGTACGCGCTGGCCGGATGGCTGCTGGACAACGGCTGGCGAACGCATGTTTCGCGGTGGCGCAAGGCCTGATGCGGCGAACGCTATGCCTGAAGCGCCGCAATAGCCTAAATTGTCGCCGAACGACAGGTATTGAATCCTGCAACACAAGGATCTCTGGGGGAGACCGATGAAGAAACTTCTGTTACTGGCTGTGCCGACGGCGCTGATCATCGGCGGCGTTGCATTGGCAATGAGCTTTAGCGCTGAACGCCTGCCCACCGGTTCCGCGCCGTTGTTTGCGCAACCGGCGCCTATGGCCACGTCAGGCGTCACGCTCGCGGCGCTACCTGCCGGCGAAATGGCCTCAACCGCGGGCATGGCCTATCGCGGCGGCAGCCTGAGCGAGAACCGGGTATTCCAGATGGGCGGCATTCTGGTACGGCATCCCCAGGGCATCCTGCTGTTTGACACCGGCTTCGGTGCCGATGTCGATGAGCATGTGAAAACGACCCCGTGGCTGATGCGCGCAACATCCAGCTACCACAAGCAAACCACCGTGGCGGAACAGCTGCGCAATAGCGGCTTCAACATCGACACGCTGACGGGTGTGGTGATCACTCACGCACACTGGGATCACGTCAGCGGCCTGCCGGACCTGGGCCGCGTATCAGTGCTCCTGACCAAGGAAGAACTGGCGTTCATCGAGAGCAAGGATCCGGCCACGGCCCTGATCCGCAGTTTCGACAACCTGAGCTACGCACCGTACAACTTCAAGGACGGCCCGTACCTAGGCTTTGAAACCAGCTTCGACATGTTTGGCGACGGCGCCATCGTGCTGGTGCCCGCCCCTGGCCATACACCCGGCTCCATCATTGCATTCATCAACACCAGCGACGGCAAACGCTATGCACTGGTCGGTGATCTGGTCTGGCAGAAGGAAGGCATAGACCTGCCGGCACAGCGCCCGTGGATCGCACGCAAGCTGGTGGACGACGACGAGGCGCTGGTGCGCGACGCGATCGTACACATGCATCGGATCCAGCAGCAGATGCCGGACTTGTTGATCGTGCCTGCGCACGATGCCCGCGTCTGGGCATCGCTGCCACGCTACTCGCCATAACAGGGCGACTCGTCCGCTGAGAGGAGGTCCGGCCGGTGGCCACGCTCCATAGTGGCCGGACCATCAGTTGACGCAAGGAACACGACATGAGCGGTAACGCCGGAAAATCCACAGCCTTGATGCTGATCCTGCTGGCCTATCTGGCCTGCATCGCGGCAGCGGCACTCGTGCTCTACGGCGGCTTTGTACCCTTACCCCAGCCCTGGGACGCATTGCTGGCAGACGTCGTGGCGACGCTGGTGATCTTTGGGTTCAGCCTGCGTTATCGCAATTCGAGCTTCTATGACGCCTACTGGAGCGTGATTCCGCCGCTGCTGGCCATGCATTGGTATTTCGCCAACATCGGCGACGCCGTAAACCCCATGCGCGCCGCTCTGGTCATCGTGCTGGTCTGGCTCTGGGCCGTACGCCTGACCGCCAACTGGGCAACGTACTGGGAGGGCCTGCACCACGAAGACTGGCGCTACCCGCTGGTACGCGCACGTGCCGGACGCTGGGCCGTGCTCGCCGATCTTGGAGGCATCCATCTGTTTCCCACCCTCCAGGTATTCCTGACCTGCCTGCCAATCTACGCCGTGATGACACGCGGCCAGGCGCCGCTGGGCTGGCTGGATGCGCTGGCTGCCGTCGTCACCTTCGGCGCCATCGCGATCGAGACGGTTGCCGACCTGCAATTGCATGCGTTCATCAAGGCCCGCAAGCCCGGCACGTTCATCAACCACGGGCTGTGGGCCTGGTCGCGCCACCCCAACTATTTCGGTGAACTGAGCTTCTGGTGGGGATTGATGCTGTTTGGTCTGGCTGCGGCGCCGGACCAATGGTGGTGGCTGGCGCCAGGCGCCTTGGCGATGACCGCCATGTTCGTGTTCGTCAGCGTTCCGTTCATGGACGAGCGCAGCGTACAGCGCCGACCCGCCTATGCCGGACATATGCAGCGCGTCTCAGCGCTGGTACCGTGGCCTCCCCGCAGCTGAATCGACACCCCTCATGGACCCGGTGGAATCCGCAGTGCGCGCGTGGCTGGAAAACGTGGTGGTCGGACTGAACCTGTGCCCGTTCGCCGCACGCCCGCTGCGCGAGCAGCGCGTGCGGATCTGCGTCAGTGCGGCGCGCGAGGAGGTGGACCTGCTGACCGAGTTGCAGCTGGAACTGGCCCGTCTCAGCGAGACACCGCCAGCCGAGCTTGAAACCACGGTCATCGCGATTCCGCAGATGCTCTCGGACTTTGCCGACTACAACGATTTTCTCGATCGCGTCGACGATCTGCTGATCGAGTACGAGTGGGACGGCGAATATCAGGTGGCGAGCTTCCATCCGCACTATCAGTTCGCCGATACACAGCCTGAGGACGCGGAGAATCTGACCAATCGCGCGCCCTACCCGCTGCTGCACCTGTTGCGCGAAGACAGCGTCGAGGCAGCGGTGGACAGCCATCCCGACCCGGCACGCATTCCACAGGACAACATCAAGCGCATGCGTGCGCTGACCACCGAGCAGCGGCTGCGACTGTTCGGCGACCGCTAACCCACCACGGCCATCAGCACCCGCATCCGGAGGCACACCGATGAAACGCCACCCATATCCGCTCCGCTGGCCTGCGCGTTGGCTTGCATCCGCACTGCTGGCTGCGCTCGCACTGCCGGCCGGCGCAGAAGTGCTGGATCGCTCGGAGCGCGGATTTACCTTGGAGAATTCGACCAGCGTGCCGGTGGATGCGCTCACCGCATGGACCGCGCTTACCCGCGACGTAAGCCGCTGGTGGCCGGCGGATCACACCTGGACCGGCAAGTCCGAGAACCTGTCGATAGACGCCCGGGCCGGCGGCTGTTTCTGCGAGATCGATGGCGCCCATCAGTCACAGCATATGACCGTGACCTATACCGAGCCCGGCAAGCTGCTGCGCATGGTCGGCGGGCTTGGCCCGCTGCAGGGCATGGGCCTTTCCGGCACTCTGGAGTGGCGATTCGGCGCCGGCGACAACGGCGGCACCGTCATCACGCTGTGGTACCGGGCCGGGGGCTATACGCCGGACGACCTCAGCAAGCTGGTGCCGGTCATCGACCGCGTTCAGGCGCTGCAACTGGGCGGACTTGGCGACTACCTGCGCAAGTCCGCCCGCTGAGTCGCTGGAACCGGGCGCGGCCGCTCAGGCTTCCAGCACCTCGAAGCCCAGCCCCGCGTGCTCCACCAGACGCGTGATCAGCGCGTCTCCCATTGCGGTTGCCGGAGTCCAGAAGCCACCGGCTACCTGTGCCTTGGGAACATCCTGAGCCAGGCAGACTGCCGCTTCGCCGAGAATCTTTCCGGTGGAGCCATACCCGGGATCACGGTCACCGGTTACCTTCGCGCGCAGCGTCTTGCCGTCGGCCGTATGCCCCACAAGGCGGTAGTCGTAGCAGCCACGCTCCTGTTCCTCGGGCGTGGGGCCTTCGCCGGGCTTGGGCACCACGAAGCGCTCCAGGATCCAGCGGCTCGGCGGCAGCAGCGCTGCGGCGACGAAGCCACCCAGTCCCAGGGCAACGCCGGCAGCCGCCATACGCCCCTTGAAACCCTTGCCGGTCATCATTGCCTCGTCGTAGAGGAAGTCCTTGCCATAGGCATCACCCAGCAAGGCGTTGCTGCGATGCACGATGCGAGTATTGATGCCCGCCATGACGAATGGCGCCACCCAGCTGCGTACATCCTCGTCGAACTCGGCGAAGCGCACCTCCGGCTGCCGCGGGTGATCCACACCGTGGTGGTCGCATACGGCATAGGGATCGGCCATCAGCTTGCGCACCGCCGGATCGCTGGCGATCTCACGCACCACGTTCATCAGGCTGGCCACGGTGCCGCCGGACATGCCGCCCCGCAGGGTCTTGACCCGCGTCTTGACCTGCACGCAGGTCTGGCCCAGCCGCGCCTGTGCGTGCTTCTGCAGGAAATGCACCCCCAGATCCGAGGGAATCGAATCGAATCCGCAGCAATGGACAATACGCGCCCCACTGTCGCGCGCCGTCTGTGCATGGGCCTCGATCATGCGATGAATCCACTGCACCTCGCCGGTCAGATCGCAGTAATCGGTGCCGGTCTCCGCGCAAACCTTGACCAGCGTGGATCCGTACAGGGCATACGGACCGACCGTCGACGCAACCACCTGGGTGCGCGCGCACAGCGCGCGCAGGCCCGGTTCATCGGCCGCATCGACCACGATCACGGGTATGCGCTCGGCACCCGCACCCAGGGCCGCCTGCAGCGCGCGCAACTTTGATTCCGAGCGCCCGGCCATGGCCCAGCTCAGCGCGCCCTCGGCACCGTGACGCTGGAACAGATACCGGCACATGATCTGGCCGACGAAACTGGTCGCACCGAATACCACGACCTGATGGGGAGACTGGGACATGCTAAGGAGACCTCGGTGAGCAACGGAACGGTAGATGGCGCACATGATACGGCAGGCGCTCCGCTGCTTTAGCAAATATGCGTTGCAAGCTACTCCCGGCACCGTATGCTGGACCCATGTCCGCACCGAATCCGACTGTGCCGCAGGCTCCATACCCTGCCTACTACGTAATCCTGAATCGCGGCTCCGGAAACGCGGACGCCGATACCCGCCGTGAACAGATCGCCGGCATCCTGGGCGCGCAGGGGCGGCGCTGCGAGTTCCTGCTGCCGAGTCCCGGCGAACGCCTGTCGACGACTGCGCGACGCGCGGTGGAGCTGGCGCGTCGACACCCAGGCGCCGTGGTTGCGGCGGGTGGCGACGGCACCATCAATGCCGTGGCACAGGCGGTACACGGCAGCGAGTGCCCGTTGGGCGTGATCGCCCTGGGCACCTTCAACTACTTCGCCAGGGCTCATGGAATTCCGCAAGGCGCCGAGGCGGGCGCGCACGCGCTGTTGCATGCCCGCTGCGAGCCGGTACAGGTGGGGCTGGTCAACGACCAGCTGTTCCTGGTCAACGCCAGCCTCGGCCTCTATCCGCAGCTGCTGCAGGATCGCGAGGCCTACAAGCGGCAGCTCGGTCGCAGCCGCACCGTCGCCATGATTGCGGGAATCGCCACTTTGCTGCGCGAGTTCCGCCAGCTGCGGCTGAAGATCAAGACCGACGGCACGACGCACGCTCTGCGCACACCGACGCTGATCGTGGTCAACAACCCCCTGCAGCTCCAGCAACTGGGCTTCGCTGAAGCCGATGCGCTGCAACGCGGGCAGCTGGTTGGCATCGCCATCAAGCCGATCGGCAGCGGCGCCATGCTGGGCCTGGCGCTGCGCGGACTGCTGGGCCGTCTCGGCGAGGCCGACAACATCCTGAGCCTGCCACTGAAGCACCTGACGGTGCGGCCACTGGCCAGACGGCGCATCAAGCTGGCCGTGGACGGCGAGATTCTGCGCCTGGCATGCCCGCTGGTGTTCAGGGTGGCACCGCAGCCACTGCTGCTGTTGAAGCCCCGCCCGGAAGATCGTGCCGAAACCCAATGAGCCGGCTACTGCAGATATCCGATACTCATTTCGGCACCGAACAACCGCCGGTACAGGAGGCGTTGCTCGCCTTCGCGCGCGAGCAATCGCCCGATGTGCTGGTGCTTTCCGGCGACATCACGCAACGGGCTACGACCCGGCAGTTTGCCGCTGCGCGGCACCTGGTGGATCAGCTGGCAATTCCGCAGCGGCTGGTGTTGCCGGGCAACCACGATATTCCGCTGTTCAATCTCTGGCGTCGCATGCGCGCGCCCTACGCGCGGTTCCAGCAGGCGTTTGGGTCGGAACTGGAGCCGGTACTGGACACCCCGGACTGGCTGATCCTGGGCGTCAATACCACCCGCGCCTGGCGCCACAAGGACGGCGCTGTTTCGGCGCGGCAGATCGCGCGCGTCGGCGAGCGGCTGCGGCAGGCGCAGCCGGGTCAGCTAAGGCTCGTAGTCACTCATCAGCCGGCGCTGGTCGCGCGGCAGCGGGACGCCCATAACCTGCTGCACGGGCATGCCGCCGCCGTACAGGCGTGGACCGCGGCTGGCGCCGACATGGTCATGGGCGGACATATCCATTTGCCTTATGTCTGCGCGCTGCACGACGCCTACCCCGACCTCCGGCGGCGCGCCTGGTGCGTGCAGGCCGGCACTGCGATCTCGCGCCGCGTCCGCCGCGAGGCGCCCAACTCGGTGAACCTGATTCACTACTCCGCCGCCGGCAGCGACGCGGTGGCGCAGCTGGAACGCTGGGACTTCCAGTCCGCACATGGGCGGTTTCGGCGGGTTTCGGTACACGCGCTGCAGCTGGACCATTCGACACCGCATCGCGCCCGGTGAGCCCGATACGGGCGACCCGCGCCCCCGCCGGCCGCTTCCGTTGCCAGTGCGCTTGCGCACACAATCGCGTATGACTTCTCGAACCCCTACGGCCGCGCTGGCCACGCGCCTGCTCACCGAGCAGCTGCGTCGGCGCGAGGAAGCCCTGGGTCATGCCTTGACCAGCCCGGAGGCGGATGCGGCTGCCGTAAGCGCGGGCGGGCCCTTGCTGAGGCGCATACAGATGCGGGCAACGGCCATGCCCGGCGCCGACGTCGAACTTCAGCGCCTGCAGCAGCTGCTGCGGCTGGGTCGCGCTCTGGCGATAGCGGCGCTGATGCTGGCGTTGAGCGCTGGGTTTGCGGTCGCCGCCTCGGCACTCAACGCCAGCCAACCTGCCAGTCTGCCGCTGGTACTGGCCAGCCTGGTTGGTCTCAACCTGCTGAGCCTGACGCTGTGGATCGTCCTTCAGGCCGGCGCCAAACCGGCATCGGCGACGCTGAGCCGGCTATACCGCTGGGCCTGGCAGAAGCTCGAACGACATCTGCCGCAAGCTGCCAATACCGATGACTGCGATCACGGCAGTACAGTCGACATGATCGTCAGCGGTATCGGCGGCCGCTGGTTCGCCGGCACGCTGGTGCATGCCCTGTGGCTGGCCTTCACGGCCGGCAGCCTGCTGGCGCTGTCGCTGCTGCTGAGCGTGCGCGCCTACGCGCTGAGCTGGGAAACCACCTTGCTCGCGCCACAGGCACTGCAGTCCTGGGCGGAACTGTTGTCCTGGGGACCCGCGCTGCTCGGCATCACCGCCCCGGCGCTACCGCAGACCTCGACGGTTACCGATGCGTCGCAGCTGCAGGCGTGGTCGCAGTGGCTGCTGGCCGCGGTGCTGGTCTACGGCGCACTGCCGCGCGCAGTCGCGCTCGGCGGCTGCGCGGTGTTGTTGCGCAGCCGCTTGCGCGCGTTCGGTGGCGACGTCACCGCACCCGGTTATGCACGCCTGCGAGCACGCTTGATGCCGGACCATCGCACGCTTGGGGTGATTGACGCGGCGCCGCCCCAGCCTCCGGCGCCTGAATCCCCGCAAACCGCTCCGCGGCCACTCGCCGGCGTCGTATACGGACTCCATCTGGAAGGAACGGATGACGCGGACGCGCCGCCGCTGCCCGATGTGCAGTGGCGCTGGCTGGGCCCGGTGGATGACGCCGCCAGTCGCGCCGCTGCCGTTGCCCACCTGCGCCGTGACGCCGCCGGGCAGCTTGCGATCGTGGTGCCGGCGACGACCACGCCCGATCGCGGGATTGAGCGTTACGCCCGTCAGCTGATGGCCGAAATCACCGGCCCCACGCGAATTATGCTTGCGGATGTGGCGGCGTTGCGCGCGCGCGGCGCAGCCGCAGCCCAGCAACGTCTGAGCGACTGGCAGGCGCTGGCGCAGCGCATGGGTGCCGACATCGAATTGCTACCCGAGGTGGAGCGTCGATGATGCACGCTGCTCCGGTCCAGATCGCCATCGTCGGCCATACCAACACCGGCAAGACCTCGCTGCTGCGTACGCTGACACGGGACAGTCATCTCGGCGAAGTCTCCGACCGGCCGGCCACCACGCGCGACGTGCAAGGCACCGAGCTGTTGGTGGGCACGCAGGCGGCGCTGGCACTGTATGACACCCCCGGCCTGGAAGACGCCATGGGCGTAGCCGAGGAGCTTGCCGCTCAACGGCCGCCGGCAGTCGACCCGGTGGCCGCCATCGAGCGCTTCGTTGCCGGGCATCACGGCCAGGGGCGCTACGAGCAGGAGGCCAAGGTACTGCGCCAGCTACTGCGCAGCGACGCAGCGCTTTACGTGATTGACGCGCGCGAACCGATCCGCGCCAAGCATCGCGAGGAGCTGCGCCTGCTGGCGTCCTGTGGCCGCCCGCTGCTGCCGGTGCTTAACTTCATCGCCGCGGCCGACACCCATGGCGATGGCTGGAAGCAGCAGCTCGCGCGCCTCGGCCTGCACGTTCATGCCGACTTTGACACGGTGGTCTTCGACCACCGCGCCGAGCGTCAGCTGTTCGAGAAGCTCGCCAGCCTGCTCGAGGTACGACGCGCCAGCTTCACGCAATTGCTGCAGGAACGCGCCGCGCAGCGCGCCGCGCTGATTGACGCCGCCTGCCGCGCCATTGCCGAACTGCTGGCAGATGCCGCCGCCGCACGCATACAGGGCGAGCTGGGCGTGAACGCGGAAGCCCTCAAGCTGCGGTTGCGCGAGCGTCTGGCGGCGGCCGAGCAGGCCTGCGTCGATGAACTGCTGCGGCTGTTCCGCTTCGACCTGACGGCCTACAGCCCGCCGGTACTGCCGTTGAGCAAGGGTCGCTGGGCGCTGGATCCGATGGACCCCGAGGCGCTACGCAGCTATGGCATACGCACCGGGTCCGCTGCAGTGGCAGGCGGCATGGCGGGCCTTGCGGTCGATGCCTTCACCGGCTTTACCAGCCTCGGCGCCGCCGCCGCACTCGGCGCCGGCATCGGCGCGGCATGGAATACGGCCGGCACCTATGGCCGCCCCTGGCTGGATCGCTGGCGGGGTCATCAACAGCTGGTCGTCGATGAAGCCACGCTGGCTCTGCTGAGCACTCGGCAACTGCATTTGCTGCGCGCACTGCTGCGTCGCGGGCATGCCAGCACCGATCCGGTGGCCGCGCCCGAACAACCGTCCGGCTGGCCGACACCGGAACTGCGCAGTGCCACGGTACGCTGCCGCGCCCATCCGCAATGGTCCGCGCTCAACGCCGGCGCCGATGATGTGCACGCAGACCGCGCGCTAAGGCCGCTCTGCGCGGCCCTGAAGGCGGCGCTCGGCGGCACCGGGGCCTGATCAGGCCGGCTGTCGCAGCTGCTCAGCGGGGCTATGCTAGGGGCCGCGACCCTACCCCGAGACCCGCTCCATGACCCTGCACATCGAACTCATCCCGGTACTGTCGATCATCGCCGGCGTGGTGATCCTGCTGGCGCCGAAGATTCTGAACTACGTCGTGGCGATCTACCTGATCGCGGTCGGTGTTCTCGGCCTGGTTCACTGACCCGCAACATGCGGCGAGCGGGCGATCAGCTGAGCAGCGCGCGCTTGCGGCTGCGGCGCTACACCCTGGCTGACCTGGAAGCACTGGACCGGCTCAACAGCGACCCCGCAGTCATGCGCCACATGGGCGGGCCGGCCAGCCGTACCGACACCGAGGCCATGCTCCGCGACCGCATCCTCAGCTACTACGAGCAACATCCGGGTCTGGGCATCTGGGTCACGGAGGAGCGCGATTCAGGTCGCGCCATCGGCATGCATCTGCTGAACCACATCCGCGGTGAAGCCCATATCCAGGTCGGTTACCGGCTCTACCCGGCCCATTGGGGCAAGGGCTATGCCACCGAGATGACGCTAGCCTTGCTGCGTTACGGCTTTGAGCAGCTGGCGCTGCCGCGCATCGTCGGCATCACTGACCTTGCAAATGTCGAGTCGCAGCACGTGCTGCTGAAGAGCGGACTGATCCGCGACGGCGAGCGTCGCTTCAGGCATCCGGGCTACGGCTCAGCGCCACTCGCCTGGTTCCGGGGCGAGCGCGGAGCCTGGCTGCAGCGGCTTCAGGGCAATGATTGCTGATCGCTGACGGCAGGCGTGAATGGCGCGCCGTGTTGCAGCAGCCGCTCGAAATCGGCCGCATTTCGCGGCTGCGAGTAGAGATAGCCCTGAGCCTGATCGCAGCCATGTGCACGCAGCCAGTCCCTCTGCGACTCGGTTTCCACGCCCTCGGCGGTGACCCGCAGGCCTAGCGCACGACCCAGTCCGATCATCATCGGCACGATTGCCAGCGCGTAGCGCTCCTCCGGCAGGCCGCTGGTAAAGCGGCGATCGATCTTGAGCTCGTCCACCGCGAACGACTGCAGGTAGCCCAGCGACGAATAGCCGGTGCCGAAGTCGTCGATGGAAAGCTCCACGCCGAGCCCGCGTATGGCGTCGAGCTGCTTGCGCAGGCGCCCGGACTCATCCATCAACAGGCTCTCGGTGAGTTCGACGCAGAGCATGCCCGCGGGTATGCGATGCCGCTCCACAGCCTCTGCCAGAAACGATACGAAATCCGGCTGGTCCAGCTGCAGGCGCGATACGTTGATCGAGAGCTTCATCGCCTGCCGACCGCCGTCCAGCCAGCTTCGCAACTGCGTACAGGCCGCCTCGATGACCCAGCGCCCAATCGGCACGATCAATCCGCTGGCCTCGGCAATGCCGATGAAGCCACCGGGCCGCTGCAGGCCGTCTCGCGGGTGATGCCAGCGCAACAGCGCCTCGGCGCCGATGATGGCTCCATCCTTCAGGTTCAGTTTCGGCTCGTAGTACAACTCGAACTCGTTGGCGGCCAGGGCCAGCGCCAGATCCTGGGTGGTACGGATGTAATGCAGATGCGAATTGCGCATGGCGTCGTCGTAGACCACCGCCTCTACGCCACCGAGCTCCTTGGCGACGTGCGCCGCGGCCTCGGCGCGGTCGATGACGGCCTCCGCGTCGCTGTCTTCGTTGATCAGCGCCAGGCCGCCGCTGATGCGCATGCGCAGTTCGGAGCCATCGACATCTATCGGCGCGGTCAACGCCTGCAGCAAGCGATTGGCCCGCTGATGAAGCTGCTCGGCGTTGCCGTTGCCACGCAACAGCACGGCAAACTCGTCGCCGCCGGCCCGCGCGCACAACTCACCCGGCTGCAGTTGCTGCTGCATGCGTTCAGAGAGCGCGCGCAGCAGCTTGTCTCCGGCGGCATGACCGCGTGTTGCATTGATGTCGCGCAGCCGCTCGGCGTCCGTTACCAGCACCGCCCAGCCCGCCAGTTGCTCGCGGTTCTCGTTGACGTGCTCGGTAAAGGCAACGCGATTGCGCAAACCCGTCAGCTCATCCTCGTACGCCAGCTTCTCAACCCGTTGCCGCAGCAGCAGGCGGAACGAGATGTCGCGTTGTATGCCGGCGAAATGCGTAAGCGCGCCCTTGGGATCGCGCACCGGAACCACGGTCAGCTGGTTCTGGAACGCGCTGCCGTCGGCGTGATAATTGCGCAAGGTCACGGTGCAGGGCTGTCCGGAGCTGATGGCCGCACGCAGTTCGCGTAAACCGGGCTGATCCCGATCCGCTCCCTGCAGGAAACGGCAATTGCGACCGATCACCTGGTCCGGGTGGGTACCGGTCAGCCGATAGAACTCGGGGTTGGCGTAGATCAGCGGCATGTCGGGAGCCAATGCATCGACCAGCGTCAGGGCGATCGGCATCTGCTCGATCGCCTGCTGCCGCACGGACAGGGCCTGCAAGGCATCGTGCGCCTCACTGCGATCGGTGATGAACGCGCAGGCGCCGCCGTAGTCTCCCGCTCCATCCACGATCGGAATGACGCGGCAGTTGACCTTGACCAATCTTCCGTCGGCACCGCACAACTCGGCCGAGACCGGTTCGGGCGCGCCCGCCGATCGCTGCTTCAGCAACCCCGCCAGCTTCGACTGCGATGCCGCAGCGACATGGTCGAGCATCGGATGCCCGCTCAGGGCCTTAAGGCCCAGCTCCAGCATGCGCTCCATCGCCGGGTTCACCCAGACGGTCTTGCCATCGACATCCAGCAGCCAGATGCCGTCGCTGGAATTGTTGAGCACCAGTTGCAGTCGCCAGTCGAGCACGCGCTCGCGCCGCAGCGAACGGCTCAGTATGACGGCCAGGACCGCCCCGGTGACCAGCACAAAACACAAGCCCTTGATGAGGGACCAGTAGCCGGCCTGCTCGGCGTCGAGATCACCGCCGAGCAACAGCAGCGTGTCACTGAACAGGATCCACAGCACGCCGACGACGATATAGACGGCGACGATTCCGGGTACAGCGGCTTTCCAGGGTGGCGGTCGCGCCTTCATCGTGCGGGTCCGGAATCTCGTTGAGGTGTACCTCGGCCGCCACGGCTGGCGCGACCGGCTGTATGGATGTTGGCGAGCATACCCCGATGTTGCACGGCCGTACGCTGCTCCGCCAGCACTCGCTCGGTATCCACGCCACGGGCCCACCCGCTGCAGGTACCCGGCGAAGCGTTAAGCTTGGCCCACGCCAGAAGCGTCCATCAGAAAGCCACGGTCCATACCGGGCACACCGGGAGATCCTCATGCTACGCCCCACCCTCGCGCTGGCAACGATGCTCGCGTTGCTCGCCTGCACGGAGAGCCGATCACCCGCGCGCAGCGACGCCGGGGTGGTAGCCGCCGCCGAACTCTCCGGGCCGATTGGCAGCGCCGGCTTGCGCGGCCACGCGTTATGGGACAGCTGGTACGACCTCGAAGAACTGGGCTACAGCGACGACGAGTACTTTGCCTCCGGCATCGCGCAGTCGGCCAGCGGCGCCGAGCCTGCGGCCTACACCACGCGCATCATCGTGCGCCGCCCGCTGGACGCGCATCGCTTCAACGGCACGGTGCTGCTGGACTGGGTCAACGTCACCGCTCAGTTCGAGAATCCGGTCGATACGCTGGAATCCCATCCGCTGTTCCACCGCGAGGGCTACGCCTACGTCCACGTCAGCGCCCAGGCTGCGGGACTGTGCTGTATTCCGCTGACGCCCAAGACCTGGGACCCGCTGCGCTATGCCGACATCAACCACCCCGGCGACGACTATGCCTTCGACATGTTTTCGCAGATCGCAAAGGCACTGAAGACTCCGGGCGCCGTTGACGCCATGGCGGGCTTGCCGGTGCGCGCGGTGCTGGCCATGGGGCAGTCCCAGTCAGCAAGCCGGCTCTATGCCTATGTCAACCAGGTTCAGCCGCAGGCCGGCGTCATCGATGGCTTTCTGATTCATTCCGGCGGCGGCAAACGCTACGATCCGGCACCCAGCGTGCCGGTCATCCAGCTGTTCAGCGAGTTCGAAGCCGACCCCGAGCCGCTGGCCGTGATTCCCAATTACCGCGGCTGGGAAATTGCAGGTGCCGCCCATCAGAACTACTGGGTCGGCCTGCATCAGGTACTGGGCCAGTCCGGCCGCGCCACCCTCAGCACGCCGAAGCAGGCCGCGAGTGCGGACGAGGCGCTGCACCAGATCACCGCAAACTACGGCGAGCAGGTGAACCCGGGCTCACTGGTCTGCATCGTAGCCGGCACCCAGTTTCCGATGCGCTACGCCGTTAACGCCGCGATCACGGCGCTGGATCGCTGGGTCAGGACGGGGACCCCACCGCCGACGGCACCGCGCTTCGACTTCGATGACGCCGGTGCTCTGGCCCGCGACGACGACGGCAATGGCCTCGGCGGCATTCGCTACCCGGTCATGGCAGTTCCGGTGGCCCGCTATGCCTCCGATCTATGCGGTCTGGGGGGCATCACGGTCCCGTTTGATGACCTGCAGCTGCAGCTGCGCTATCCCACTCACACCGACTACCTGTGCCAGATGCAGGCCGCTACCCAGGCCAGTGTGATGCAGGGTTTCCTGCTGCCCGCCGATGCCGATGAACTGTTGTCACGCGCGGCTGCCGCCAGTAATCGCTGGTTGGCGGCGGGAGACGGCATCTGCGCTTGAACCTGTATCACGATTGCGCCGCAGCCTACACTGGGGCACTTGCCTGAGGATCTGATTGATGCTGCGGCTCATGACCTGGATGTTGGCGCTGGCGCTGGCGCTGGGCGCGCTTTACGCCTGGATGGTGCTGGACGGCGCGATGCCGGAAGACGCTCACTATGCACTCGACCTTGACAGGGTCCGCAGCCTCGCGGACGCAGTGCCGGGGGCCAAGCCCGAACAGGTGCGCTACGAGAACGTCACCGCCTTCGAGTTTCCGGCGGCGATGGTGGTGGCCGGAGATCCCTGGTCTGCCGTACAGATTCCGGTGTACAGCTATCAGCTGGTGTATCCGGATCGCACGGTGATCATCGATACCGCAATGACCCGCACTCTCGCCCAGCCGCGGTTCATGGTGCCGTACTACCATGACGACGCCTACGTGCGCATGGAACGGGCGCTGGACAGCGCCTCGCTGATCGTCGTCACTCACGAGCATGTCGATCATATCGGCGGCCTGCTCGAACATCCGCGACTCGCCAAGCTGCTGCCGAGAACCCGTTTGACCGCAACCCAGCTGGCCAACGCCAGCCGCATGTTGCCGGCGCGTCTGCCTGCGGCACCGTTTGCCGGTTATGTGCCGTTGGAGTACGCGGGCATGATCGCCATCGCCCCGGGGGTGGTCCTGATCGCGGCACCGGGGCATACCCCCGGCAGCCAGATGGTCTACGTGCAGACGGCCTCCGGCCAGGAGCTCCTGTTCCTGGGCGATGTCGCCTGGCAGCGGCGCAGCATCGAGGTGCAGCGCGAACGACCGCGCTTCGCCACTGCGCTACTCGTGCGCGAAAATCGCGAGCAGGTGTTTGGACAGCTCAAGACCCTGCAC